>JBBQML010000382.1:0-5440 GCA_038328885.1 Verrucomicrobiota bacterium
TCCCATCCCGACCCAGGTGGAGGGCATGCACACGGTCGAAGCCGCGGCGGAGGACGACCCAGCCGCGGCCATCGAACTCGCGCAAAGTGTCCGTGCCTCCCACCAGGAGGCGTCCATTGGGCCGCTCGAGCGCCGTCAGGGTCCCCTCCCGGGAATGTTCCGAGGATCCCTCCGGGCCGGCTGGATGCGGGTCGAGCCAGCGATCGCCACGACGGACCAGCAGCCCGGTTTCTCCGCCGAGCCACAGTTCGCCGGAACGGCTCTGCAACGCGAACGTCAGCGCGCCCAACTCGGTCCGGGCGGCGGGCAGCCGGGCATAAGGTGTGGCGAGTTGACCGTCGAAGGCCAGCAACTCGGACGCGGAGTCGCCGGTGCCCTCCAGGAGGATGCGGCCATCGGGGAGGGTTCCCAGCGGGGGCGCGGCCTCGAGGCCAGGGTCCAGCGGCCGGCGATCCCCGTCCGCGCTAATGAGTTCGTTGCCGGCGGGGCGGCGGAGGAGGAGGCCGCCGTCGGGCAAGGGAAAGAGGATCTCAGCGTACCGAGTGGCCTCCTCGGACGGGGTGGCCAACTCACTCGGGCGCGTAATCCAGGTCGAGCCCTCCAACCAGTGCACCGCGGCAGGAGTTGCCACCACCACCCGGCCCCGGCGGTCGGTGATCACCGAGAGTCCCGGACCGGCCTCGGCGGGGAAACCTGCCGCCGGACGCCAAGGCAAGGGCGCCACGCGATAGAGCCCCTCCGAGGTGGCCAGCCATGCCGCTCCCTGCGGCTCGAGCACCACGTCGGCGATGCGGTTCACCTGCAGCACCGTGCGAGTCCGGAGGGCTCCGCCGACCGGTTCGAGTCGCAGGAGTGCCCCGGCGGTGTGGGCCCAGAGTTCACCGTCGGCGCCGGTCCAGGCCTGCCGGATGTTCTGGCCGGTGGACGGCCATTTCTGCCACGCCCCAGCGTGGTATCGGAGCACGACCCGGGCCCGGGTCTGGCGGTCCTCGGCGGCGAGGACCACCGCCCCGGTGACGTCTTCGAACGGGCGCTGGAGTTCGGTGACGGCGAGGTCGTCGGGGATGCGATGGACTTCTAAGGAACTATCGGGTCGCAGTTGGCGGAGCGGCCCGGGCAGCCGGAGCAACCCGCGCTGTCCGGAGATCCACGCGCCGTCGCCGCTGGCCGGGGCCAGTTCGTTGAAGCGCTCGAGTGGTGTGGTGTTGGCGAACCGGAGCACGGTTGCCCGACGTTCGCCCGCATCGTATTCCAGCAACCGGTCCGGCAGGAGCACCAGCACCCGGTTTCGGTCGAGCGGCAGGAGGGGGATCGGCCGGATCGAGCGGAGAGGACTGCTACGGAACTCGGCGGCGATCTCCGGGAGCGGGTGCAGTGTCCAACCCTCGCCCGTTTGTTCGAGCAACCCCTCAGGGCCGACGGACCAGAGCTGCTCGCTGCGGCTTTCGTAGACGCGGGTCAGGGCGCCGACGGTGTTGGAGATCGTGGTGACGTGGAAGCCGTCGAGGCGCGAGACGGGGACCAGTGGTCCGTGAGTCGCGAGCACTCGACCGCGGGGGCCCAGGCTCACCCCGAGCACGGCCGTCTGGGGCAGACCGTCGGAAGCGCGCCAGGCCGTGATGCGATCGCCGGCGTGCGCCCCGGTTGCGGGCATGAGGGCGAGCAGCGCCCAGGGGGGGCACAGACGGCAGGCGATTCGGCAAAGCCACCGCATCCACCAGAGCTTTCGCCGGGGGCGGCCCCGGGGCAAGCGTGTGGCGGGGGGGGCGTCCCGGCGGGAAGCGGGCGACTTTTTGGCTTTGAATGGCCTTCCTCCACCCCAATATCCCCGCTCCTTTGAGCTGGCGGCCGCGCGGCCCTCGAGTTTCGAGCCGGTCGGACCGGCAACCCCTGTTGTGGGGGAGCGCGCCGGTTCCGAATGACGCATGAAACGCACGCACCACTGCAACGAACTCCGGCCCTCGCACGCCGGTCAGACGGTCACCCTGGATGGCTGGGTCCACTCGCGACGCGACCTTGGGGGCGTCCTCTTCCTGGACCTGCGCGATCGGGAGGGGCGGACCCAGACGGTCTTCGATCCCTCGGATCTGCCAGCGGAGGTGTTCGACCGCGCGACCCGACTTCACAGCGAGTCCGTGGTGCGTGTCACGGGCGGGGTGCGGTTGCGTCCCGCGGGCACCGACAACTCGAAGATTCCGACCGGCCAGGTGGAGGTGCTCGCCCGCGGCCTCGAGGTCCTGAACGACGCGGAGGTACTGCCCTTTCCGGTCGACGACCCCGAGATCGCCAACAAGGTGAACGAGGAACTGCGACTGCAGTACCGGTACCTGGACCTGCGGCGGCCGGAAATGATCCGCAATCTGCGGGTCCGTTCCAAGGTGGCCGGGGCGACCCGGCTGTACATGGATGAGCAGGGTTTCCTCGAGGTCGAAACCCCGACCTTGTTCAAATCGACGCCCGAAGGCGCCCGCGAGTTCCTGGTGCCGAACCGGCGGGAACCGGGGACGTTCTATGCGCTTCCGCAGTCGCCGCAGCAGTTCAAGCAGATCCTGATGGTGGCGGGGGTGGAGCGGTATTTTCAGTTGGCGCGATGCTACCGCGACGAGGATCTGCGGGCTGACCGTCAGCCGGAGTTCACGCAGATCGACCTGGAGATGAGCTTCATCGAGCGCGAGGACATCTACCTGCTCATCGAGGGATTGCTAAAGCGCGTCTGGCAGACGGCGCTCGGCCAGGAGATCCAGACGCCGTTTCGGCGGGTTCCCTTCGAGGAGGCGCTGAACCGGTGGGGCATCGACAAGCCCGACACGCGGTTCGGGATGGAGTTGGTGGATTTCACGGAGGACTTCCGGGCCAGCACCTTCAAGGTGTTCAGCGGGGCCGTGGCGGCGGGGGGCGTGGTGAAGGCCCTCAACGCCAAAGGTCTCGCGAGTGCCACCCAGGGCCAGATCGAGACCATGACCGAGTACGCCAAGAGCTTTGGCGCGCGCGGACTGGCCTTCATCAAGGTCGAGAACGGGGAGTGGAAGTCGCCGATCGTGAAGTTCTTCTCCGCCGCGGAGAAACAGGCGCTGACCGCGAAGCTCGCGATCGAGGAGGGTGACCTGATCCTGTTCGCGGCCGACCAGTGGCTGAACGCCTGCGAGATCCTCGGCAAGATCCGGCTCTACTGCGCCGACGTCCTCAAGACGCAGGGCAAGCTGGTGATCGACCCGGCGCGCTTCGATTTCCTCTGGGTGGTGGATTTTCCGCTGCTGAGCTACGACAAGGAAATGAACCGGTGGTACTCGAGCCACCACCCGTTCACGGCTCCGGTCGCGGAGGACGTCCCGTTGCTCAAGACCGATCCCAAGAAGGTCCGGGGTCAGCACTACGACATCGTGGTGAACGGGGTTGAACTCGGTGGCGGCTCCATCCGGATCCACCAACCGGAGGTCCAGAAAACCGTCTTCGAGGAGATCCTCCAGATCCCGCCGGACGAGACGAAGCTGCGCTTCGGCTATATGCTGGAAGCGTTTCGGTATGGCGCTCCGCCGCACGGGGGCATCGCCCTCGGATTCGATCGCCTCTGCGCGATCCTCTGCGGCACGACCAGCATTCGCGATGTCATCGCGTTTCCCAAGACCGCGAAGGGGACCTGCCTGATGACCGACTCGCCGAGCGCGGTGACTCCGCGGCAGCTGCGCGACCTCTACCTCGAGGTCAAGACCGCGAAGAAGGAGTAGGCGGAGCGGCGGGTGGCAATGGTCCCGACCGGCTTCAGGGCTCGGTCCGGGCGGGGCTTTGTGTCGCCTCCAGCATCCGCTCCCAAACCTCGAGGGGACGTCCTCCCACAAAACGCCGGACCACTCGGCCCTCGGTGTCGAGGAGCACGTGCGTGGGCAATTCGTGGCCATCGAAGCGTCGCCCCACGCGGTTCGCGGGATCCAGGAGCACCGGGTAGTTGAGGCGGTGCCGGCTGGCGATCAGTCGGACCGTGCGCCGGATTTCGCCGAGTTCGGCCGCGAGGGTCGGCGGCGGGTTGGTGCGGGCCAGGGGTCCCTCGCGGAGGCTGTCGAGGTTGATGCCGAGGATGGCGAGGTCCTGGGGATGCCGTCGCTGCAACTCGGCGAGTACGGGGAACTCGGTGAAGCAGGTGGTGCACCAGCTGGCCCAGAAGTTGAGCAGCACCCGCCGCCCGCGGAATTCGGTCAGCCGGCGCGACGTTCCGTCGAGATCGGGCAGCGTGAAGTCCGGCACGGGGCGGCGGGCGACGGGTTGGGCCGGCAGCACGTCGACATGGTAGGGCGGGGCGGGCTGGGAGGCCCACCAAGCGGCCCTGGATCGTCGGGCGCCGGCGAGCAGTTCCAGCGTGACCGGGTCGATCTCGCGGGCGACGAGCCCGCCTCCGGAACGCGAGGGAGGGGCATGGCGGAAGCGCAAGCCGGTGTCCTGACCGCTCCATCGACGCAGAAGGGCGTCGGCCGCCACCACCACGGACAGATCCGGGTCCTCGAGCAGGGGGAGCACGACGGGCGTCCAGCCGACGTGACCGACCCCGCCCAGGACGGCCAGAGCCAGGAAGCGCAGCTCAGGGTCGGCGTCCTGGAGTTGAGGACCGAGGATCGGCAGGGTGGCGGTGGACGGACCCGGGGGATCCTCGCCGGTTGGCGTCGCGGGGTGAAGCGTGCGCAGGGCGGCTTCCCGCAGTGCCTGATCCGGGTCGATGGCCGCCTCGTGCACCAGCGCGGTGCGCAATTCGCGGATCGAGGGACGCGTCCCGGGCCGACCCAGCGCGTAGTCGAGCACGGCCCGACGATGGGGGAACTGGCCCGAGTCCCAGAGGCGGAGAAGGACCGCCGGGGCATCGGAGCGATGCTTCAGCGTTTCATCGAGTTCGTCGACGTCGAGGGTCTCCGCCTCGAGCAACCCCCGGACCTGTTGGTAAGCCACCAACCGGGGGCGGACGTAGGCCGCCAGCGCGATCAGCAGCCCGCCGCCTACGACGAGCACTGCGAGGCGGCGCGATCTCATGGCGATGAATCTCGCCTTCGGTCAGTAGGCCCCGCGGACGCGGAGTTTCACGGCCCAGATCGACTTGCTGGCCGTTACGAACAAGAGGTCGCGGTCCTTGCCGCCGAACGTGACGTTCGCGCTCCAGGGTTCGGGCACGCTGAGGTTTTCGAGTTGTTCGCCGGTGGGACTGAACACGGTGACGCCGCGGCCGGTGAGGTAAACGTTGCCCTCGCGGTCGAGGGTCATGCCGTCGGAGCCGAGTTCGCAGAACAGGCGCTTGTTGGCGAGCGAACCATCCGGCTGGACGTCGTAGGCGTAGGTCCGTGCGGCACCGATGTCCGCCACGTAGGCCACCTTGCCGTCCGGCGTGCCGATGATGCCATTGGGCTGTTTCAAATCCGTCGCCACCGGGCGGACCACCTTGCGGTCCGCGCTCACGAAGTAC
>JBBQML010000383.1:0-5439 GCA_038328885.1 Verrucomicrobiota bacterium
ACATGAAGGGCCCCTGGTTGGTGCCGAGGTCGTCGCCGAATCGGACCACGTCGGCGACGTCCCCGACCGCCCGGCAAACGCGGTCGAGGGTGGCGAGGTGACGTTCCAGCAGGGCGTCGAGCAAAGCCTCCACGCGGGCTGGTTCAATCCGGAGGTCCATGCAGAACTGGTCCATGCGCCGCAGGAAGGTCCCCCATTCGAACAGATTGCAGCCCACCACGATCATCAGCGCCCGGTCCGATCGCGCTCGGAGTGCGAGCGCCCGCTCCCGCAAAGCCTCCCAGAAGCCCGGCTCGCCGGCGTGATCCCAGGGGCTGTGCGCCAGTGCCGCCCAGAGGACCTGGCCCATCGCCCGGTCCAACCCACGGAAGTCGTCTGGGTAGCCGTCGACGTACGGAAAACAGGTCTGATCGAAAAACGTCCCGTCCACGGGCATGTGCGCGATGTCGGTGCCGTCGGGCAGGCGGGCGATGAAGGACCCGTCCGGCTGGGCTTCGGGATGGAACCAGGACGGGTAAAGGGCCGGTTGGCCATCCGCGAGCTTCACCGGGTACCACTTTCCCAGGTCGGTGTTGAAGGCGCGTCCGAGGTCGAGCGCGTCGACTCCAAAGGGGTCGAGGACTTCCGGCTCGGGTTCCGCGAGTTGCTGCACGACGTCGTAGACGCGGGGAGGGGCGTCGCCGAGGCCCAGGTGGCGCTTCAAGTTCCCGTAGGCGATGGCCGAGATTCCCGAACTGGGGGTGGCGTCGAGGTCCACCGGGACGCGGTCCGGTTCGCGGTGTTCAATGGCGGCGAATATCCGTTCGCGGGAGGTCATGGCAGGAAGTAGAGCGCTTCGGTATCGGACCAGATCTTGCCCTTCGCGGCGTCGTCGGGGAGGGGCAGTTGGCAGGGATCGGTTTCCTTCCACCACCGTTGCGTCTCGGGGTCTGCGGCCATGCGCTTCATGTCGGCATCGAAGTCCGAGCCCGTGTATTCGAGGTAGGCGAAGAGGTAGAGTTGGTCGCCGATTTCCTTGAGGTGGATCGAGAAGTTCTGGATGTGACACTCCTGGATCGTGCGGTTGACGGCCGGCCAGGAATGGGCGTGAAGGTCACGGTAGTACGCGGCCATTTCCGGTCGCAGCCCGGTGACCCAGGCGTAGCGTTTGGGGTTTCGGGGGGAGGCTCCCGTGGGTGTGGGCGCGCTGGTGCAGCCGGCCAGCCAGAGGCTCGCCGCGACGGCCAGCAGGAGGGCGGCCCGCGGCGTGTGGTGTGAGGGCTGGGCGATCGGACGGGTGAGTTGGGTTCATCGGGGGACACCTCAGTGGAATACGCACGTGATCGGTGGAGCGAGGTGGGCGATGATGTCGTTGATGCCGGCAAAGATGCTTTCGTAGCGGTCCAGCAGGGGGACCAGGGCGATGCCCAGGAGAAAGGACACGCCGGTGGCCAGGCGTCCGATGCGGACGAGGGTGGCGTCGGGTGTGTGGGGCCGCACGCGCTTCCAGAGGTCGTAACTGAACAACGTGGAGATCGAGTTGGCGGCGCTGGCGAGGTTGCCCATCAGGGCGGCCATGAGGGCGGCGGCCATGACACCAAAAAGCCCGGTGGGGAGGAGGCTCCGGATCATCACGCCGTAGACTTCCTTGGTGTTGGTTACCTCAGCCCCGGGCAGCATCCCCTGCCGCACGATGACGTAGAAGAACAGCCCGGGCAGGACGAAGATGAAGACGGGTAGCACCTTGATCGCGGCGCAGAACAGGGGACCGATACGGGCGTGTTGCTCGTCCCGGGCGCCCAGCACCCGCTGCACTATCGTCTGGTCGGCGCACCAGTACCAAATACCGAGCACGGGATAGCCCAGGAAAATGGAGTACCACGGAAACTCCGGCTCCACGGCCGCCGACCTGAGCATCGAGAGCTTGAGCAGATCCTGGCTCGCGGCAAGGCCGTCTACCATGCCGCTCCATCCCCCGACCTTCACGTAGGCGAAGGCGGTGATGAGACAAGCCCCCACGATGAGCACGATGGCTTGGACGGTCTCGGTGATGACGACGGCCGCGAGGCCACCGACGACGGTGTACAACGCCGTGAGGGAGCAGAGCGTCAGGATGCACACCCATTTATTGATGCCGAAGATCGAGTGGAGCACCAGCCAGCCGGTGGCGAGAGGGAAGGCGATGTGGAAGATCACCGCGGCTACGATGGAAACCACCGCCAGCCAGTCGCGGCAATCCCGGCAGTAGCGCCGTTCCAGGAAGTCCGGCAGCGTGGCGACCCCGGAGCGGATGTAGAAGGGGACGAAGAACAGGGAGAGCAGGATCAGGGTGAAGCCCGCCATCCACTCGAAGTTGCCCATCAGAAGTCCCTGGTCGTACCCGGCCTGGGCCAGGCTGACGAGGTGGACACAGGAGATGTTGGTGGCGAACAGCGCCATGCCGATCGCCGGCCAGCGGAGCGAATGAGCCGCGAGGAAGTAGCGGTTCGCCCCGGTTTCGCGGCGCTGTCGGAGTTCCGCGTAGCAGCCGATACCGACAAAGCCAACGAGTTAGGCGACAATGACGAAAAGGTCGAAAGTGCCAACGCGATCCAACATAGGGGGACCCCACTTTGTCACGGCGATTGGCGTCCGTCGAACAGTTCGACGCGAGTGGGGGCCGGACGACCGCGGTTCCCTCGAATCGTCGTGGGTGGTTCGGGGCACCCCGGGCGCTCGCGGCATCCACGGGAGGCCGGGCCACACCAGGGCCGAGGCCAACCGCCCCAAGTTGGTTGTTTCGGGGCTCCACTGTTGCTGAAATGCGCTCCCACACTCCTATCCGCCTGTGCAAGACCTCCAATCCCTCCACGATGCAATCCTGAACGGTGACGCCAAGGCGGCCCGTGCCCTCACCGATCAGGCGATCGCCGGCGGCGCCCAGGCGATGGAAGTCGTCGACGGCGCCATGGTCCCCGCGATGACCGAGGTGGGTCGCCGGTTCGAATGCGAGGAGTACTTCGTGCCTGACCTGCTCCTGGCTGCCCGCGCGATGAAGGCTGCCCTGGAGCCAATCAAACCCTTGCTCTCCTCTAGCGGTGCCCCGCGCGTGGCCCGGGTGGTGATCGGCACCGTCAAAGGGGATCTGCACGAGATCGGCAAAAACCTGGTGGCGGCCATGCTCGAGGGGGGCGGCTTCGAAGTCTTCGATCTGGGCGTCGACGTGTCGCCCGAACGATTCGTCAGCGAAGCCCGGGACCGGGAGGCGGACATCGTGGCGATGTCGGCGCTGTTGACCACCACGATGGGGGCGATGCGCAAGACGGTGGAAGGGCTGCGGGCCGCGGGGATCCGCGACCGTGTGAAGGTGCTCGTCGGGGGAGCGCCCATTTCCCAGCAATACAGCGACGACATCGGTGCGGACGGGTTCACCGACAACGCTGTGGGTGCGGTGAGACTGGCCCGACAGGTGCTTCGGGGTCGGATCTAAATTGTTGACATTTCAGTCTGGCTCGGTCGCCTCGGGCAGGCACTCTCCTGAGGGCCATGGGCGTAATCCGGTTAGAATATCAACAATTTAGATCTGACCCCAGGCTACGCCCCCCAGGCTACGCCAGTACCAAATGAGCTTGCCGCCTACCCGAATCCGAGCGAAGAAGACCCCCGTTGGTGCGTAGCGAAGAAGATTCGCGTACTGCGTCTTCAGCCACTTCGGGGTCGGGGCGGCTGGCTCATTCCAAGGTCCGGTCGGCGTCGGCACTGAGGTGGTATACAATGGCAGTATGGAACGGTCAATTCGGAGCACCGACAACGACGGTTAAGTGGTTGGTAATAAACGGCTGGAAGGGTGGCTGAGTGGTTTAAGGCACCTGACTCGAAATCAGACGTAGTCGCAAGGCTACCGGGGGTTCGAATCCCTCCCCTTCCGCCAGCCTCCACCTCATCCCCCCCCGGACCGCCCGCGCCCTAAACCCGCGCCGTCAGCGGGGTTCTTTTGAGTCGACGCAGCTCCTGCAGGCGTTGCAGCAGCACGAGACGCTGGTCGTCGGGGAGGTTTGGAAGGGCGGCCCGGAATGTGGTCCGCGCCAACTCCTCGTCCAGCGCCGCATTCCGCAGCTTCAGGGTGACATCCGACAACTGGAGTTCCGGACTTGGAATCTTGCGGCCGTCCGACATGGCGGCCGAAGCCAGGCTCCGGAGCGCGTCGTCCTCCAACTCCCCCAGGAAGGCCGCCGGGCTCTCCCACTCGCCCGCCTGGTGGTGCGCCAGGCGACGGCGGACGATCTCGCGGATGTCGGGATGGCGCAGCCATTCCAGATCGAGGTGCAGCCCCAGCCATCCTGCGAAGTCGTCTTGAAGGAAGAGGAGTTTGAGCAGCCACAGTTCGTTCGGCGGCGGCGGGAGCGCCGGCACCGCCGCAGCCTCTCCCTCGGCGTAGCCCGCATCAGCCTCATCCCCCGGGCCCGGCTCGACCCAGGGCTCACCCCCGTAGCCCTCGGCGCTCCCCGACGAGGTTGGTCCCGCCCCGGACGGCCCTGATGCGGCGGCGGGGTGGCGCAGCGCCGGCGGTGCGGCTGCGGTGCGTGCCTGTTTTCGAAACTCCGCCCGCACAGAATCCGGTGACATGGCGACACCTCCCCCGGCAGCGAGCATCATGCTGGTCCGCTGCGCGTAGCGATCGAGCAACACTTCGTTGCCGCTCTTCAAGACGGCCGAGCCCATGGCGGACAAAACCGCCAACCGGCCGCGGTCCGTCGCCAGATCCTGCTGCTGGCAGAGAAAATCGAGGTAGAACTCGAAAAAATCACGGGCGCCGTCGACCAACTGGCGGAAGGCGGCCGGTCCGTTCGCCTTGATGTAGCTGTCCGGGTCATGTGGCGTCGGGATGGTGATCACCCGGATGGACAGTCCGCTCGCGAGCAGGTCGTCGAGCACCCGCGCGGTCGCCTTCTGGCCAGCGTTGTCCGAATCGAAGCACAACACGGCTTCCTGGGCATACCTCCGCAGGATTCGCAGGTGTTCGCCGGTCAACGCGGTGCCTTGCGGGGCCACGATGTTCCGCACCCCTGCCGAGTAGCAGGCGATGAGGTCGAGCTGGCCTTCGCAAATCAGCGCCGACCCGACGTCCAGGATGGCCCGCTTGGTTTTGTCGAGCCCGTACAGGACGCGGCTCTTGGTGAAGATGGGCGTCTCCGGCGAGTTGACGTATTTCGCGGTCTTTTCCTCCCCGGTCAGGATCCGTCCGCTGAACCCGATCACCCGCCCCTGCTCGTCGCAGATTGGGAACATCAACCGCCCCCGGAAGCGATCGTAGTGACCCCTCGAAGCGTCCTCCGCGGAACGGGGGATGATCAGCCCGGCCTGCTCCACGAGCCGGAAATCCCACCCCTTCGAACGGGCGAAATTGACGGTGTCGTCCCAGGCATCGGGCGCGTAGCCGAGTCGGAAGGTCCGCACCGCTTCGTCCGGGACGCCGCGCCT
>JBBQML010000384.1:0-5425 GCA_038328885.1 Verrucomicrobiota bacterium
GGCCGCTGGCGAGGTTGGGGTACTGGAGTGAGTCGCCCTCGGGGACCGCGATGAGGAACACCAGTCGGACGGCCCGGGTGGTGTTCGTACCCCAGGCGATCGGCGGGTCGCTCCGGCCCAGCGCGAAGGCCACCTCGGGGATTTCGGGACCCCGCGCGTGGGGAAAGGCGATGCCCGCCTCGACCTCCGAACTGATCATGAGTTCCTGGTTTAGGGCGGTATGGTAGAACCGCAGCAGGTCGGGGAGCAGGCCAGCGTCCTGCATCGTCCGGCTCAACTCCTGGAGAACCCCGGCCGCGTCCACCCCGCGCAAGCGGGGTAGGATCAGCGACGGACCTGTTCGCTCAGCCAGGGTCATGACGGTGCTCCCTTGCTCGCACCGGCCGATCAGGCCGCCGTCTTCGGTCGGCCCCGGCTCTTCCTCGGAGCTGGCGCGGCTTTGGGCACCATGAAGAACGGCGCGGCACTCGTGGCCAGGCTTCCAGCCGCGTCCGTAAGATGGAGGTAGCGGCCGCAGTGCTCGCAGCGCCCGATGTCCTCGTGGTGGCGCAGGCCCGAGAGCGTGCCGGACGACAGTTGGAGGTGGCACCCGGCACACACGTTGTTCACGGCTGCGACGATCCCCTTCTTCCCGCGGTTGGCCATGGAATCGAAGTGCTTCAGGATCTCCGGCGGGATCTTCTGGCGAAGGCCACCGACCAGCCTCGCACGCCCTTCGGCATCGGGACCGTCGTCAAGGATCAGGGTCTGGAGCCGCAACAGGCTTTCGATGACAACGCGCATACCAAGACCCAAGCACGAGCTGCGCCAGGCCTGGAATTCAGGATTTAATTACCTGGTCATGAAGTAGATAGGCGTTTAAAGGTGCGTTCTCACAACGGCGGGGGTGGGCGCGGCTGCTCCTCCCGGTGCAAAGATTGCATCGCCGGACCCCTCAGGGTGCAGCCCTGCTTCGGGCCGATCGCTACTCCAAGCCGCCTCTGAGTCCATTCAGGCCCGCAAGGTCAGCGCGATCTTTGCCGAATCAAGTTGGGCGCGCGTCCCGAGGAGCAGCACCTGGTCGCCACCCCGGAGTTCCTCGTCGGCGCCCGGATTGATGAGGTTGCCGTCGGCGCGCTCGATGCCGACGATGCTGGCGCCGGTCAGGGTGCGCAGTTCGAGCTCGCGGATCAGTCTGCCCACGGCCGGGGAATCTGCGGCGAGCGCGACGGTTTCCAGATCAGCCTCCCGCAGCAACGAGGGAAGGGCCCGGGCCGCGCCGTGGGGTTGGGGGCGGGGATCGGGGGCTTGGTCGAACGTCTGTTGCAACGCCAGTTGCGCCTTCGAGTAGATCCGGATGAAGGAACGCCAGAGCAGCCACGCCACCAGCGCGACGATGGCGAGGAGCACGACCAGCACCTCGAGGGTCGGCAACAGCGCGGAACTCAGGACGAGCACGAACAGGCCCATGGCGACGGTCCCGGCGAGGGGAACGGCCTGGGCCACCACGGCGCGGATCGGTCCCGTGCGTTCCCCGGCGGCGGACTCGGTCACCCGGGTCTCGGCGAGAAGGAGGCCGAGCGCCTGAAGCTTGCGGAAGGTGGCGATGAGCAGGGGCAGCGACACGACCATGGCCACCAGCCAGAGCCCGGCCTTGAGCCCCTCCGGCCCCAGACCGAGACCCTCCAGCCATTCCGTCGGGCGGCGTTGGACGAACGCGGCGGCGAGGAATACGGCCGCGACCAGGACCGCGTTGAGCACCATTTGAGCCGACCACCGCCAGCTCAGTTGCGTCGCCAGACTGCCTTGCCGCTGGCTGCCCAACTGGCCCACCCAGCGGGTGTAGAGGTCGAGGCCGTTCACCCATGGCCCGGGGGCGACTCGACCGAACCAGCCCACCACCTGGTCGGAGCTGCGGATGAGATAGGGGGTCAGCAGCGTGGTGAGGACGGAGACCGCCACGGCGATGGGGTAGAGGAACGGACTGGTGACCTTCAACGTCACGCCGAGCGACGCGATGATGAACGAGAACTCCCCGATCTGGGCGAGCCCCATGCCGACGCGCAGCGAGGTGCGGGTATCATTGCCGCCGAGGAAGGCCCCGAACGAACAGGTCAGCACCTTGCCCACGACCACCGCCAGGGTGATGACCAGGATGGGCTGCCAGTAGGTGACCAGCATTTTCGGGTCGATCAGCAAGCCGATGGCCACGAAGAACACCGCGCTGAACATGTCCCGCACGGGCTCGAGCAACGCCTCGATGCGGTGAATCTCCCGCACCTCGGCGATGACGGCTCCGATGAGGAAGGCGCCCAGGGCGACGCTGTAGCCCAGCTTCGCGGCGAGCAGGGATACCCCGAAACACAACCCCAGCACCGTGATGATGAGCATCTCGTTGCTCTTGAACCGGGCCACGTACCCGATCAGGCGGGGGACCGCCAGCAGGCCGACCACCAGGGTCACCGAGAGGAAGATGCCCAGCTTGCCCAGCGTGAGGCCGACGTCGCCCAGACTAAGCTGCCCGGTCATGGCGATCCCCGACAACAGGGCCAGCATGGCGATGCCGAGAATGTCCTCGATGATCAGGATGCCGAAGATCACCTGGGCGAAGCGCTCCTTCATCTTCCCCAGTTCGCTGAGCACCTTGACGATGACGGTGCTGGAGGACATCGAGAGCATTGCTCCCAGGAAGATGCTGTCCAACGACGGCCAGCCGAAGAGCCTGCCGATCTCGTACCCCACCCAGAACAGCAGCAGGATCTCCAGCAGCGCGGCGATGAGGGCCGGTGCCCCCACCTTGGTGAGTTTCCGCAAGCTGAACTCCAGGCCGAGGGAGAACATCAGCAGGATCACCCCCAGTTCCGCGAGCGTGTCGATGGTCTCGCGGTCGTGGATGAACACCGCCGGGGGCGTGTGCGGGCCGATGATGACGCCGGCGATGATGTACCCCAGCACCACCGGTTGCTTGAAGCGGTGGAACATCACCGTCACCAGGCCGGCGATGATCATCACCACCGCGAGGTCCTGGAGGAAGGTGACGGCGTGCATGGTCCCGTGGGGGCGCACGGTGCCGCGGAACCGCGGGACAGTCAAAGCGCGGACCGGATCCCCAGTCGGCAATCGGCAATCACCAGTCTCGGGTCTCCTCCGGTTCGGGGAATTGCCGACTGAGGATTGTGGATCGAGGACTGGAGATTGGCCTGGTGGAGGTGCGGGAGGCCGCTATTCCGCGCCGTCCAGGGGGCAGCCCCGCCGGGGCGGTCAAGGTCAGGACCAGCCCCTTCTTCGGGGCGTGCGGAGTCAGCACCGCGGCCACCCGCCGGGCCGAAGCGGCCAGATCGAAGAACTCCGCGCGCACCTCGAGTTGGCCGGCCTCGATCTTGGAGATGTCGAGCACGTCGTTGATCAGTTCCAGCAGGTGCCGCGCACTCACCCGCACCATGCCGAGTTGCTTGGTCTGCTCGGGGTTCAGCGGACCGGCCAGTCCCTGCAGCACGATGCCGGTGAAGCCGATGATGGGATTGAGCGGCGTGCGCAACTCGTGTGACATGGTGGCGAGGAATGCGGATTTGAGGTGATCCGCGGCCTCCGCCCGGTCCCGCGCCACGGCCAACTCGCGGGTTCGCTCGGCCACGCGCTGCTCGAGTTCCTCGGCGTGCCGCCGCAGTTCCTCGTGGAGTTGGCGAACCTGCGCATCGGCCTGCCGCCGCTCGGCCCTTTCCCGGAGGCTGGTAATGCCAAAGGCCAGATCGCTGGCCAGTTGGGTGAGCAAGGCGTTTTCGTTGTCGCCAAACGCTCCCGGCGCCCCGGAGGCCAGGGCGAACACACCCAACGCGCACCCGTCCCCTTTCAGGGGCAGCACCACGCGCAAAATCCCGTCGGCCGCCGCGCGGTTCATCCGCGCAGCCGGCTTGCCCGCCGGGTTCAACTCCGAGGAGCCGTCCGAGGTCATTCCGGCCATTCGACCTTAGCGGCGAAGTTGTAGGAAAGGGCGTGCTGGTCGATGACGGCGTTGGCGCGGGCCGTCGACCACGCCCGATGCGACTGCTCCAGCAGGAGTTGCGGGTCGATGTCCTCGTCGAACCGTACGTAGGCGTCCCAATCCCGCTCGAACCGCTTCGGCCAGTCGCGCGCGAGGGGGTGATCCGGGAGGCGCGTCCCGACCTCCCGGAGCCGCCGCCAGTGTTCTCGCAGGGCGGGCGGTTCCACGGCGAGACGGCCTCCGTTCAGCGGCAGGCTCCCATGCTTGCCCCATTCCACGGCTACGAGCGGCCGATCCGCACCCACCGGCATGGGAATCGAGAGGATCTGTCCGTGGAAGTAGGTGGAAAGCCGCGTCGCCCGCCCGCTGTTGGGATCGTACGCGACCCAGACAACCTCGTGATCCGTCGGATCGTTGTCCTCGGGAAAATCAATGTCATCCCCCCAGAACAGGTGATAGGCGATCAGTGGGCGGGAGGGGTGGTGGATGACGACGAGATCCTGCAGCGGAAACGGCTCATCCGCGACCGTGCGCAGCCGCGGACAGAGCGCTGCAACGACGCGGGCCTGGTCAGGACTGAGGGGAAGGGGGGGAGCCAACTCGAGGAGCCGTGCGTAGTCGGCGCTGGCCTCGGCGAGACGGCGGCGCTCGTGGGCCCGGACCGCGCGGCGGTTCAGGTGATCAAGTTCGGCCGCAGTGAACGGCTCGAACCCGCGCGGAGCGAGTTCCTCGAGGTCGACGCCGGCCGGCCCGTTCGCGAGGGATACCGGGTTCGGTCGCACGACGACCCCTCCGGGGAGCCGAACGTGATAGGGGCCGAACGAGGGGTTCGCCTCGGGGTAGTCCGTGCTCACCAGTTGAGCGCCGCTGGCCAGTGCCGCCTCGCGCCGCCCCGGGTCATCGGCACGCGCGTCACGGGTGTCGGCGTCGGCGCGGGTGCGAACCAGAAAGCCGGCGCCCACGAGGCGGCGGATGCGCTCCGCCTCGGCCACGGGATCGTTGATCTTGAACCAGGCCGCGGCGGGGTGGGCGTCGTCGACGCTGGCGAAGAGGACCCGCCCCGCCAGGGTCGCCGAGGGGCCGAGGAGCACCCGGTGCTCGAAGGGGGGTGGTCTCAGCCTATGGCAGACATTGGCGTGGATTCCAGGGCCAAATTATTTGGCAAAAATTTGGTGATGGGACCCAATCCGACCCTGCAGGACACAGTGCGAGCCAACTCAGGCAGAAACGAGAAATCGTGCTGACGTCGAGTATCGGACACCGTTGCGCTTCCCGGAAGCCGCCTTGATGTACCGCAGCAATCCGGACGGGATCACGTGGCGCGTGAAGCAGGTTATCGCTGATCGGGGCTCCCCAGTCGGCGGCATCCCACCTCGAAGGCGTTGCCGGGACAGGGCCTTCTCCATAACCTGGCCCCAAGGAGGTCGGTTATGCCCTGTGGAGCCAAGGAGGCCGGAGGTGTTT
>JBBQML010000385.1:0-5421 GCA_038328885.1 Verrucomicrobiota bacterium
CCTCGGGAGAGGCGCGCTCCGGACCGGCTCGGGTGGGCGCGTCGTCTGTGCCGAGGCGACTATCCACTACACGGCCGGCACCAAAGACCCGACGCCGCAACCGCTGCCCGCGGAACTCGACTGGGATCTCTGGTGCGGACCGGCGCCCCTGATCCCCTACAGCCCGCAGGTCGGACACATGAATTGGCGGTTGGAGAAGACGACCGGCCAGGGGCACCTCGTCGACTGGGGCATCCACCTCATCGACGCCGCGCGGATGATCCTGGGTGAGGGCATGCCGCGCACCGTGTCTGCGAGCGGGGGGCTTTACGCACTGGAAGGCAAGATCACCGCGCCGGACGTGCTCACCGCGCACTTCGAGTTCGCGAGCGTTCCGCTCACCTGGCGGCACCGCATCTGGGGGGCCGAGGAATACACGCCGGAGGTCTCCAACGGCCTGACGTTCTACTGCGAGAAGGAGACCGTGTTCGTCACCGACGATCGCTGGGTGATCATCCCTCGTGGGAAGGGCAAGGACCGGCAGGTTCGCGAGGCGAAGACGGACGCGGGCACCCAGCACATGGCGGAGTTCCTCGCCGCCGTCCGCGAGCGGCGTGCCCCGGGGTGCCTCATCGAGGACGCCCTGCAATCCACCGCCATGGTGAAGCTGGCGATGATCGCCTACGAGACCGGGGCGAAGATCACCTGGGACGCCGCCCGGGAGGAGATGGTGGGGACCCGGGCCGCCTCCCGGTTGCTCAAGCGCGACTACCGCGGACCGTGGAAGCACCCATATCGCGGTTGAGTGGATATCCCGCCCCCATGTGCCCAGAGCACTGATGACTGATGACTCGTGACTGATTGCCGACCACCGACCCCATGAAGCACCTCCCCCTCGGTCTCGCGTTTGCCGCCGTTCTGGCCACCGGCTGCATCCGCACCACGAACACCACCACCAAGGACGAGTCCCGGACGCCGGTGGAGTTCGAAAACGACACGGCGGGCCGGATTTTCTACGAAGCCTTGAGTCGGATTCCGGATTCCGGCGGCCGTGAGGAATGCGAATCGGAGGTATCGTTGCCGGTGGTCTTCAGCCACAAACAAAAGATCCTTCGCGGTCCGAACCTCGGGTTCAACTCGGCGGTGCGCCGCTGTGACACGAACCAGGACGGTCGCATCACGGAGGTGGAGGCACGGCATTTCAACGGGTCGGTGCCCTGAGCCGGCCCCCGCAACGCGCGTCATTCCCCCGCGACCACGCATGAGCGATTCCACCCCTCCCCTCCTGCCGGCGGCGACGCAGAAGTTGGTGACCATCTATCTGGACAACACGCGGTACGCCGACGGGAAGTTCATCGTCGGTTCGTACGCCGATCAGCACGGCGTGGTGGAGGAGCACCTCGGCCCATTCCTGGAGCAAGGCTGGCGGGTGAGGCAGATGGAGGGTTTTGGTGGTGGCTCGGATGGCCTGGCCGTTCGTGGTTGGGTAGTCGTCCTGCTGGAGCGCGCCGCGAGTTGAGCGCCGATGGGCTTCCTGGAGGGCGGTCTCCCGAGACCTTGGTGCGTGGACTCGCGGCCGACGCAGGCTTCCCAACCCGCCCTCGGCCGCTACCCTGCGCCGCGAAAACACCATGGAACACGTCGCTACCAACAGGCTGCCGTCGCGGCGTCCGGTCGCCCATCCCGTCGCCGCGGCTGTAGGTCTGGTTCTCGCCTCGCTGGGATTCGCGCTCCTTGCCGCCCAGGAGGACCCGTTCGCGGCCAATGTGCGTCCGACCGACCCGCGCACACCGGCCGAACAGCAGCGCACGCTCAAGGTCCCGGCCGGGTTCGAGGTGCAACTCGTCGCCAGTGAACCGGACGTCCACAAGCCGATGAACCTCGCCTTCGATGTTCTCGGGCGGCTGTGGGTGACGACCAGTCGCGAGTACCCGAACGCCCTTCCGGTCGGGCAGGCGGGACGCGACCGCGTCATGGTCTTCCAGGACTTTGGACCCGACGGTCGGGCCCGCAAAGCGACCGAGTTTGCCTCCGGCCTGAACATCCCCACGGGCGTCTACCCGTTCCGCACGCCCGACGCGCGCGGGCGCCTGACCTGGAAAGCACTCGTCTGGTCGATCCCGAACATCTGGTTGCTCGAGGACACCGACGGTGACGGGAAGGCCGACACGAAGGAGGCGTGGTTTGGGCCGTTCGACCACACCCGCGACACGCACGGGAACCAGTCGAGCTTCCGGCGTGGCTTCGACGGCTGGCTGTACGCGACCCACGGGTTCAACAACGACTCGCACGTCGCCGGCCGGGATGGGCACCGCATCGACCTGAACTCGGGGAACACGTACCGGATGCGGCTCGATGGATCGCGGCTGGAGCATTTCACCTGGGGTCAGGTGAATCCCTTCGGCCTGGCCTGGGATCCCCAGGGCAATCTCTACTCCAGCGACTGCCATAGCGAACCCATCTACCTGCTCCTCGCCGGCGGGTATTACCCGAGCTTCGGCAAGCCCCACGACGGCCTCGGTTTCGCACCGAACATGATGGAAGCCGTCCGTGGATCCACGGCCATCGACGGCATCAGCTATTACGCCGACGACCTCTGGCCTGCGGAGTACCGCGACTGCGTCTTCATCGGGGACGTCATGACGAGCCGGGTGTACCGGGACCTGGCCGAAGCGCGAGGGTCCGGGCGAGTAACGCGGGCACGCCCGGACTTCGTGATCAGCGAGGATCCCTGGTTCCGGCCCGTCGATACCACGCTCGGGCCTGATGGGGCCCTCTACATTGCCGACTTCTACAACCGCATCATCGGCCATTACGAGGTGCCACTGAACCACCCTGGGCGCGACCGGGAGCGCGGCCGGATCTGGCGCGTGATTCACCGGGGCGCGGACGGGCGCGCCGCTTTGCGCAATCCGCGCCTGGCGCAGGATCGCGACGGACTGCTGGCCGAACTGGATTCGCCGAACCTGTCCCGGCGCCTGCTGGCGATGAACGATCTTGCCGACCGTTTCGGGTCCCGCGCCGTTCCCCGGTTGCACGATATCCTCGCGGGGAAACCGTCCCCCGCGGCACCCAGGGTCGTTCGAGGAACCTTGGCGCGGGTGCACGCGCTCTGGTTGCTGGAACGTTTTGGAGCGCTTTCGGCGACCGAGTTCGAGGCGGCGGCGGCGGATTCGTCGTCGTTGGTCCGGGTCCATGCTTTCCGGGTTCTCCTGGATCGCGGTGATCGTGCGAAGGCCCGACCGGATTCCGTCACGGGTCGGTCCGGGGCTGCGGTGCGGGCACCGCTTGCCGAGTTGCTCGCGCGGTTCGCCCTGCCGGGCCTGAGCGATGCCGACGCCGTGGTACGCCGCCTCGCCGCGTCCGCCCTCGGGAAGGCCGCGTCCACCCGCCATGTCGGACCGCTCCTGGCCGCCCTGGCAGAGGCGCCCGCCTCGGATACCCACCTCGTCTACAGCCTTCGGCAGGCGCTGCGAGACCAACTGTCCGATCCCGCCGTCATGACCTGGGTGAACGAAACCTCCTGGCCGGACGCGGAGGTTCTGGCTCTCGCCGACGCCGCGGTCGCGGTGCACTCCGAAGGTGCGGGGAGCTTCCTGGTCGACCAACTGGCGAGGCTCACCGGCCCGGGCGACCTCGCGGCCCGAGCTCTGGCCCATGCTGCCCGCCACGCACCCACCGCCGCCCTTGATACCCTGGTTGGCCTGATCCGGGAGCGCGCCGGCGGCGACCTCGACGCGCAACTCGGCTGGTTCCGCTCGATGCAACAGGGCCTCGCCCAGCGGGGAACCGCTCCGAGCGAACCCATCAAGGCCTGGGGGGCCGGGATCGCTGCGGCGTTGTTCGACTCGGTGCGCGGTTCCAGCGATTGGGCCAGCCGGCCGCTCGACGGAGCGCCGAACACCGCCAATCCCTGGGAATTCGAGGAGCGTCCCGATGCGGACGGCGCCCCGGTCAGTCTGCTGTCCAGCTTCCCCCGCGGGGAATCCCTGGCCGGCGTGCTCCGGTCCAGGCCGTTCGCCGCGCCCGCCCGGATGAACTTCCACCTCGCCGGCCACGACGGATATCCGGACAAACCCGCGCAGAAGTTGAACCTGGTCCGGCTCCGCGATGCAGCCACCGGCCAGGTGCTCGTGCAGGCTGCACCTCCACGGCAGGACACCGCGCTCAGGATCGAGTGGGATCTAGCCGAGCACGTGAATTCCCAGGTGGTTTTCGAGGTCGTCGACGCCGACACCGCGGGGGCCTATGCTTGGCTCGCTTTTGGTCGGATCGAAGGCGGCCCGCTGACCATGCCGGCCGTTGCGCCGGCGAATGTGGTGGCCCGGCAGATCGCCGCCGCGGAGTTGACCGTCGTAACCGACGCGGAGGGCCTCCGGCCGGATCTCACCCGGTTGGCGCGCGATCCTGCGGCCGATCCCACGGCCCGCGCCGCGGCGGCCCGGGCCGTGCGGGGTGGTGCCGATGCGTTGGTGCGCACGGCCGCGGATCTCGTCAGCGACGCCAGCCAGCCTCATGCCTGGCGTGCCCGCACGGCCGACGTGGTTTTCGACGCCGAGCGACTGGGTGCCGAAGAACTCATCGCCGAGGTCTGGAAGAGCGCACCGCACCGGTTCCAGGTTGGATTTGCCGGGTTGTCGGGAGCGGATCCCCGCCTGGCCCGGGAGATCGTCACGCGCATGTCCGAGGGCCGGGCACCGGCGGGCCTGTTGGCGGACCGCGGGCTGCGCGATCGTCTGCGGCGGGTGGCGGATGCCCGGACGCAGGCGGTGATCGACACCCTGGTAAGGGCGTTGCCGGAAGAGGGCGAGACGGCGCGCAAGCTCCTGGCCGAACGCCGCGCCAGCTTCAAGCCGGCGGAGGCCGATCCCGCACGGGGCCGCGAGATTTACGCCACGGCGTGTGCCGCCTGCCACCAGATCAACGGGCAGGGCGGCTTGGTGGGACCGCAACTCACGGGCATCGGCACCCGCGGCGAGGAGCGACTGTGCGAGGACATCCTGGTGCCCAACCGCAACGTCGATCACGCGTTCTGGACCACCGTCCTCGACCTCAAGGATGGCGACAGCACGACCGGCCTGTTCCGGCGTGAGGAGGGCGAACTCCTCGTGCTGGCGAACGCCGCCGGGGCGGAGTTCACGGTCGGCAAATCCGACGTGGCCGGGCGCCGGGAATCCAGCCTGTCCATCATGCCCTCCAATTTCGGCGAGGCGCTGTCCCCCGCCGACTTCCACCATCTCCTGGCGTATCTCCTGAGCCAGACGGGTGGGCCTGGATCGCTCGGGGGCTCTCGTCCGTAATCACACCGCAGCCCTCCCCGTTCTCCAGATGCCAGGTCTGCCCCGTGTCCGAGCGCTGGTTTCTCTGGCCGTGCTCGCGTGGCTGGGTTGGTACGCCCTGGAATCCGCCCGCCCGCGCGCCCGCTGGCTGAGCCTGCAGGGA
>JBBQML010000386.1:0-5414 GCA_038328885.1 Verrucomicrobiota bacterium
GCCAGGCCCGGAAGGTCAATGAGATTAATTCCGCGCGTCAACTGGGCCTGGCCTGGCACCTCTACGCCGATGATCACAACGAGAAGGTGCTGCCAGGCTACCGCTATGGATTCCCGGCCAAGGACTTTCAAGGCAACGAGATCCCCCACCCCATCAACGCCCGGTACCCTTGGCGACTCGCTCCCTACCTCGCCAACAACTTCGATGTGATCTACGCCAACGAGAACCGCGCCCTCCTGGACCAGTTCCGCCGGATGACCAATCAGGCCCTCGCCATCTATGCCGCCAGCGTCTTCCCGTCCCTCGGAATCAACGCGATCTTCGTGGGCGGCGATGACCTGGATCTGCCTCCCTCCGAGGCCGCTCAGACGAAGTTCGGCGACTTCTGCGTGCTCCAAACCACTCAGATCGAACGCCCCGCGGAGCTCATGTCCTTTGTCTCCGCGCGCGGGCCCTTCGAGAATCGTGTCGTCAACGGATCCCACGTCGTGAAACCGCCCTACCTCAACGTGCGCCGCTGGGCCATCCGCTGGGATCCGGCCGACGGCCCCGAAGCCTGGGGCTTCGTGCATCCACGCTACACCGGCCGGGCGGTCGCTGCCGTGACCGACGGGCATGTCGCCCAGCCCGGACTGCGTGAACTTCAGGACATGCGGCGCTGGGCCAACCCAGCCGACCGCGCCGACTGGGTCCTCATCCCACGCTGACCCGGGAATCCGGGAACCACTCGAGGCAGCATCTCCCCGCTCACCGCTTGGGCCGAAAGCCCGGGGGAAGCCCGCCCGTGTCCCCTGACCTGGGGTCCGCAGGCACCTCCGGGACCTCCTCCCCCAAGGCTAGCAGACGCTCGGCGGCCTTGCCTGCGGCCGGCGTGCCGGGGCACTCCATCACCACGCGCTGCATCAGCGCGACCGCCTCGGCCGGCCTGTCCAGCCGGTTGTACAGGTTGACCAGGTGGATGGCCGTCCAACCGCGCCGCCCGGGCTCGAACGGCTTCTGGATCACCTCCTCGTACTCCAGCGCCGCCGCCAGGGGATTGTTCAAGTCCTTCTCGTAAATCTCGGCGATCCGGATCTGGGCGTGGATGGCCTTGGGTTTCGACTTCAGGAACTCGCGCAGCATCCGGACCGCCTCCAGGTACTCCCCCTCGCCGTACACTTTCTCGATCGCTTCATACTCCGTGTCCTCGATGTCCGCGCCACGATCATCGAACAGGGCCTGCGTGGCGCGGTGACCGGCGTAGCTGGCCAGGTCGTAGGCGACCAGCATCCCCAACCCCACCAGTGCACCGATGGCGAGCAGACCCCAGAGCACCAGGCGCCCCAAACCGCGCGCCTGCACCGCCGGGTTGCTGAGCGGGACCGCCTCCTGCTCGGCGGTGGCCTCACCGGCGGCGGCCCGGTTCGTGGCCCCGGGCTCTTCCACGGTGGCAACCGCGTCAGTCGGGGCGGTCGTCGCTAGAACAGAGTTCGGCCCTTCGGTGGGAACACCCGCAACTCCCTCCAGTTGCGGGGGCGCAACCGCGGAGGTCGCCCCCGGGGCGGGCAGAGCGTCCCCGGCCCGTGCCGCCGACGCCCCGGCGTCGGCCTGCCGCCAAGCGCGAAAAAACAACATCCCGAAAACCAGCGTGCCCACCACGGCGACGACGTACAACCCGAGCTTGACCTGCGGTTTCATGGGCGACGGCGGCGAGGATTACGGACCAGGGCAAGTGGGGCAACGCGTTTCGCCTGGCTCGCCACCACCGGGAGGCCGGAAGGCATCTCGCGACCGGGGGCTTGCGTGGGTAGGCGAGGTGGACTTAGCTCCAAGACGCCGTCTTCCCCATGCCCGACCGAGCTACTCCCAGCCCTCTCTACGCGCTCAGGTGGGCCTGGCTCCTTGGACGTTGGCTCCGCCTCGTAGCCCTCCTCCTCCTACCCGCCCTCACCGGGTCGGGCGCGCGCGCGCAAACGGTCCAAACCGGGATCGACGTGCTGGTGGCGCAGGGGTTCGCGCCGTTGCAGGGCCGGAAAGTGGGTCTCATCAGCAATCCGACCGGGGTGGACCGACGCGGCAAACCCACCTGGAGCCTGCTCCACGCCGCACCCGGTGTCCGTCTCGTGGCACTGTTCGGCGCGGAACACGGCTTCGACGGCCGCGCGAAGGCCGGCATCGAGGTCCCTGATCGGACCGAAACCCGCACCGGCCTGCCCGTCTACTCGTTGTACGGGCCCGGTCGGACGAGGAAACCCACCCCGCGCATGCTCCAGGGACTGGACGTGCTCATCTATGACCTTCAGGACACCGGGTGTCGCAGCTACACCTACATCAGCACCCTGGGGCTCGCGATGGAGGCCTGCGCCGAGGCGGGCGTCCGCTTCCTGGTGCTGGATAGACCCAACCCCCTCGGCGGGGTCCGCGTCGAGGGCCCCACCCTCGATCCCAAGTTCAAATCCTTCGTGGGCCAGTGGCCGATTCCTTACGCCTATGGCCTGACCCCGGGCGAATTGGCCCGAACCATCAATGGCCAGCGCTGGATCTCCCGCCGTTGCCAACTGGATGTCGTCGCCATGCGGGGTTGGACCCGACGGATGACATGGGCAGGGACCGGACTCCGCTGGACCGCCAGTTCGCCGA
This sequence comes from Verrucomicrobiota bacterium, assembly GCA_038328885.1. Lineage (GTDB taxonomy): Bacteria > Verrucomicrobiota > Verrucomicrobiia > Limisphaerales > CAIMTB01 > CAIMTB01. The sequence goes on from JBBQML010000386.1 coordinate 2,620, forward strand.
ACGTACCCAGTGGCGAAACACCGCTGTACCTCGTCGCCACCGGCGTGCTGGGGGAGATCGGGGGCGTCAACCTCGGAACCGGCTCCTCGCTTTCCTTCCAAGTCATCGGAGCCCCCTGGCTGGACCCCCAGCGGTTCGCCCGCGCCATGAACCGTTACCGACTCCCCGGACTCGCCTTCGAACCGGTGGAGGCGGACCTCAACCGCCTCGCCAGTGATGGCCGCGAGTTCCGCGGCGTGCGTGTGCGCGTCACCCAACCCGCCACCGCGCCCGTCACCGGGGTCGCCTTCCACGCGCTCGAGGCGATCAAGGCCACCGCCGGCCGCGACCTGTTCCGGGGCGCGGTCGCACGGGGTCGGAGCTGGGACATGTTCGACAAGGTGACCGGCTCCGACCGGACCCGCCTCGCCCTGCAGCAGGGACGCAGCGCGGCACAGATCGTCGCCGCCTGGAAACCCGGCGAAGCCGCGTTCCGCAAGTTGCGCCAGCCCTACCTGCTCTACCCCGAAACCACGAGTCCGGCCGGACGGACCGCCTCGACCGGCCGGACCAACGCCCCGCCCTGCCCCCGCTCGCCCTGAACCCGAGAACAGCTGAGGGGGCTGCCCAGTGCCTCGCCCACGATCAGGTGGTAACGGCCAACGGCTGGACATCGATGTCCACCAGGAGATCGGACGCGATACGTTCGAAATCGGTGCGGAGGTGGGCGAGGTCGCAGCCGGGCGGAAGGGCGAGCCGCGCGCTGGCTTTGAAGAGGGGTTCGCCGGACATGGGAGCGCTGACGCACTCCGTGATGAGCTCCTCCACGTTGGCCTCACGGGCGGCAAGAACCGCGGCGATTTGCTTGATGATGCCCGGCCGATCCTGCCCGACGAGCTCAAGGGTGACGATCTGTCGGGGTGCCGGTTCAGGGGCTTCATCGCGTTTGACAAGCACGGTGAGGCCGGAAGGGCCCAGGGCTGACAGGGCATGACGGAGCTCCTCTTCGCGTCCTTCGGGAAGGGTCAGGCGCAGGATGCCGGCAAACTCGCCCCCGAGACGGCTCATGCGGCTTTCGAGCCAGTTCCCACCGTGGCCCGCCACCAGGCCGGCGAGGCATTCAACCAAGCCTGGACGATCGCGACCAATCACCGTAAGGACGAGCGTGGCTTGCATGCCTCCCTCGTAAGCCGACCCGCACCCAAGGTAAAGCAGGATGCCGTGGAGCGGCCCCCACCGACTCCCGCCGACTCCCGCCGACTCCCGCCGACTCCCGCCAAATGGCTCGCCGGGGCGTCCTATTTCCCCGGCCGCTTCGCGGGTACGACCCAGTTCCTATGCCAATCGAGCTTCCATAGCCTCTCCAGCTTGACCAGTTCCGCATGACCATCGACGAAGCCGGCGTTGATCGCACCCGGCAACTCGCCCTTCGGATCGAAGACCTGGTTTCTCCCCCAGCCCGCGGTGCTGCCATGCCGCGGCAGGGTCAACCGGACCATGGCACCCGCAAAATCATCCCCGGTGAAGAGATTGCGCGCCGGTGGATCGGTCGGTTGGGGCCAGGTATCGATCCAGTTCCCGTCCGCGATGACCGGGGTCGTCGACGTCGTGGGACAATCGACGTCGCTGCGGAACTTCTTCGGCTTTTGTTCGGGAGTGCTGAAATACGGGTCGTCGTCCCCATAAAACCACCCGTTGAAGACGTAACTCCCCTCGTAGTCAAAGCCCTTCGATCCGGTCCAAAGCCAGGTTTGATTCAGCGAACCGCTGCTCGGATGGCGGCGCCTGGGCTTGCTCGAAGCGCGGGGTGCCGCCGGGCAGACCCGAGCGTCGTTGATCGCCCCGTAATTTGTCGCCAGGACCGTCACCCACAGAGCGTTGTCCATCGTGGCCGTGGGTTGCCCGTTATACGGCACCGACTTCCCGAAGTCCGTGAGATACATGAAGGTCGCCAGGGACAGGGTCTTGGTGTTGTTCAGGCACTTGATGTGATGGGCCTTGGCCTTGGCCTTGCTCAGGGCCGGCAGCAGCATGCTGGCCAGAATGGCGATGATGGCGATGACGACGAGCAACTCGATGAGAGTGAACCCGGAGCCCGGTCGCCGAGGAAGGGGGAGCGTCTTCATGGTCTTTGCATCAATGGTCTCCGAGTTGGCCCGTGAAGGCGCCGTCCACCGGACGCCCCAGACAGGAGCGGGCGAGACCCCGCAGTTGGCCACCGATGTGCCATCAAGTGGTTGGCCCAAGGGTTTCAGAAGCGAGCGGGACATGGCTTTTGCCGAGGATAATGGGCAAGCGGGGCGCGAAGGTCAAGCAGGGAGGGACCCGTGGGGTCAGATCTAAATTGTTGACTATTTGAGACGACGTCCGCACCAGATCGTCAAACATTTAGAGCTGACCCCAGGGCCTCCGCGTTTTGGCTCAACCCGGAGGCATCACCCGCCGCTTTCGCCCGAGGCGTCCTCGGAAAGTGGCTCGCTTGGCAGCGTGCTTCAGGCCAGGTTGCCGCGTCCCCTCACCGCCGCCGCCGCCACCATTCGCACCCCCCATGAGGAATGGATCTCTCCGCACCCTGAACCATGTCCGGTTGCTCCACGGCGTCTGGCTCCTGCTCGCAATCCCCAGCATCGGGGCAGCCGAATTCCGCGGGGCGGTCGTCGATGCGGACTCCGGTGAACCCATCGCGGCCCGGGGGACCCGTGGGGTCAGATCTAAATTGTTGACTATTTGAGACGACGTCCGCACCAGATCGTCAAACATTTAGAGCTGACCCCAGGGCCTCCGCGTTTTGGCTCAACCCGGAGGCATCACCCGCC
>JBBQML010000387.1:0-5401 GCA_038328885.1 Verrucomicrobiota bacterium
GCCGGACGCTCCCTCCGACACCTTCGCCGCCCTCGGTCATGGCGGGCGGCGGGCGCTCTGGATCATCCCCAGCCAGAATCTGGTGGTCTCGTGGAACGACGCGGACATCGCCTCACCGTTCCAGGAAAACCAGGCCCTGGCGCAACTCGAAGCCGCGATCACCGCCTGGCCGATTCCTTCCCCGTCGACCTCGGCTCCATCGAGCGACCCGCCGCCCGTGCCCAAGACCACCTCGCCCACGCCACCCCCGGAAAACCGGCGCCGGGTCATGATCGAGACCGATGCCGGCGGTGATCCCGACGACGAGCAGTCACTGGTTCGGTTTCTCCTCCACGCCAACGAGTGGGACGTGGAAGGCATCATCGCCAACCGGCCCCACGCCCGCAACGGCGAGAACCGCAACTCCGAACGGACCGGGCCCGGGATCGTGTTGCGCCAACTCGCGGCCTACGCCGCCTGCTGGACGAATCTCGTCCGCCACGACCCCCGCTTCCCCTCCCCGGCGGAACTCCGCGCCCGGATTTGGAACGGCGCCAACGAGTCCACCGAGGCCGTGAACGGGCTGATCGCCGCGGTCGATCGCCCCGATCCCCGACCCCTCTGGTACTCGGACTGGGGCACGGACCACGGAGCCGCGACCAACAACCTGCGCCGGGCGCTCGACCACGTCCTGCGCACGCGCGGTCCGACTGGCTACGCCGCTTTCAAGTCTCGTCTGCGACTGGTTTCCGCCGACGCCTTTGGACCGCACACTTATGAGATCGCGCCGCCCTTCAGCCTCTGGGTGGACACCTGGAGGCCGGAGCTGGACGGACGCCGCTGGTACCACCGGTTCTCCGCGCTCACCGCGCGAGCCGGCGGCTTCGAGGTGGAACGGGACGTCCGCCGCGACCATGGCCCGCTGGGCGCGCTGTACCCCGGCAACACCACGCACCCCCAGAAGGAGGGGGACTCCCTGAGCTTCCTCTACCTCGTCCCCAACGGTCTCAATTCCCCGGAGAACCCTGGCTGGGGGGGCTGGGGTGGACGGCTGGGTCCGCGTGAGGACGCCATGGGTCGTCCCTACTTCTGGGCCAATCAAGCCGACACCTGGCGGGGAACCACCCACCGTGACCACACCCTGGGCCGCTGGGCTGTGGACCTGCAGAACGACTTCCGGGCCCGCCTCGACTGGTGCGTCCGGGCCCCCGGCGACGCCAACCACCCGCCGGAACCGGTGCTGTTGCCCGACGATCCCTTGGTGGTCTCCTCCGGCGCGAAGGTCCGGCTGGACGCGAGCGGTTCCACGGATCCGGACGGCGACTCGCTGGAATTCGAGTGGATTCCCTACCTCGAGGCCGGCACCAGCCCAGCCCCGGTGGACCTTCGGGCCCAGGGCCCGCTGCTCGAGTTCACGGTCCCCGTCGTCACGCGGCCGGAATCCCTGCACGTGATCCTGCGGGTGACCGACACCGGGGTCCCACCACTCTCCCGGTACCAGCGCCTCGTGCTCACGGTGAGGCCAAGTCTGCGCGCCTCCTTCACCCCGCCACCGGAGTTGGCGGGCCAACTGGCGCCGCTACGCCCCCTCCTGCGTTTCGAGGATGGCCGAATGGTGAACGGGCCGGACGACTGGCCGGCGCGCCGAGACGAAATCCGCCGAAGCTGGGAATCCATCCTGGGACCCTGGCCACGCCTGGGCGAGGACCCGCATCTCGAAATCCTGACCGAGGAGCCCCGCGAGAACTTCCGCCAGTTCCGTGTCCGCCTGGGGACCCTGCCTCCCCAGAGCCTCGAAGGCTGGCTGTTGGTTCCGCCAGGCCAGGGCCCCTTCCCCGCGGTGCTCGTGGTCTACTACGATCCGGAGACCAGCGTCGGCCTCAACCCGCGCCAGCGGCTGCGCGACTTCGCGCTCGAACTCACCCGCCGGGGCTTCGTCACCCTTTCCCTGGGAACCCCGGGCGGGGACGCCCGGGCGCCCGACCTCGCCGGCGCCGACTGCCAACCGCTCGCCTACCATGCCGCGGTCGCGGCCCACGCCGGCCGCGCCCTGGCCCGCAGACCCGACGTCGACTCCCGTCGCCTCGGGGTCACCGGACACTCCTACGGCGGCAAGTGGGCCCTGTTCGCCGCCGCGTTCTGGGACGGGTTCAACGCGGTCGCCGTCAGCGATCCCGGGGTCGTCTTCGACGAAAGCCGCCCCAACGTCAACTACTGGGACCCCTGGTATCTGGGCCGCGACCCCACGCTCGCCGAACCCCGGCAGCCCGGCCTTCCCTCGCCCAGTCATCCGCGAACCGGTGCCTACGCCCGGCTGGTGGCCGACGGACATGATCTGCACGAACTGCACGCGCTCATCGCTCCCCGTCCGTTCCTGATCTCCGGTGGTGCCGAGGACCCGCCCGATCGATGGCTGGCGTTGAACCACGTCCGGGCGGTGAACGCCCTGCTGGGGCACCCCGACCGCGTGGGCTTCACCCATCGCCCGACGCACGACCCAACCCCGGAATCGAACGAGCAGCTCTACGAGTTCTTCGCCTGGGCGCTGGGCCCATCGCCTCGTTGAACGGGGTGGATTGCAAAGGGATTTCGCTTGCGGGCCCCGCCCGCCGCCCGGCGATAACATCGGACGAACCGCCTGCATGACGACCATCGCCGCCCCTCCAGCCAACGCGGACCCCGAGCCCCATCCCGCCGTGCGACCGCATTGGAACTGGCTGACCATCGCGCTCGCGCTGGTCGGACTATGGGCTTGGGCCATCGCGGGATCCGCGGATGAGTGGCGGGACAACCCGATGTATTCCTACGGGTGGTTCGTCCCCCCGTTGATGATCTTCTTCGCGTGGCGGCGTCTGGACGAGCCGATCGCCGGCCGCGAGCTGTACGGCCCATCCCGCATCCCGGGCCCCCGGCTGGCCCTCAGCGTCGCCCTCGGTCTGCTTGCCGTCCTGGTGCTCCCCGTCGAACTCCTGCGAAACGAACTGCCCGACGACCGGCTCAACAACTGGGGCCTGGCGATCACGGCCATCGCTTTCTCGCTCTGGGTGGCATACTGCATCGGCGGCGCCCGGCTGGTCTGGACCCTGGCCTTCCCCATCGCTTTCTTCGCCACCGCCGTCGCCTGGCCGAAGCGGTACGAAAGCCCGGTGACCGTGGGCCTCCAGGGATTCGTCGCGGGGTTTGTGATCGAGGTGATGCACATGCTCGGCATCCAGGCCGACCCCCACGGGACCACCATCTACCTGCGCAATGGTCCCGTCGGCATTGCCGAGGCCTGCAGCGGGATCCGTTCATTGCAGGCGAGCCTCATGATCAGTCTGGCCATCGGAGAGCTCTTCTACCTGCGTCTGGGCCGGCGTCTCCTCCTCGTGGTTCTGTGCTCGGCGGTCGCGATGGCGCTGAACCTCGGTCGCACGCTGAGCCTTTGCCTGATCACCGAATACCAGGGCGCCGAGGCCATGCACCGGGCTCACGACTGGATCGGCAATACCATCCTGCTGCTCCTCCCGCTGTTGGCTTGGATACTGGGCCGACTGCTCGCCGGTTGGGGAGGCGCCCAGCCCAGCGCCCCCCTGCCGCGACGCGCCAGCCAGGACGGCACCCCGCCACCGCCCTCCCACTGGAGCCGGGTCTGGTCCCAGGCACGCCGCCTCGCCTGGGGAAGGATGCCCAATCTGGCACCCGCTCTGGTGATCGGCGTCATCGGATTCTCCACCTACCACGTCTGGCTGTCGGTCCTCGACCGGCGCGATCCCCCCCAGCAGACCCCGTTCTTCACCCCCCGCGCCGGCCCGGAGTCCGGGATCGAGAAGTCGGAACTCAGTCCGGACATCTGGGCAGCCTTGTCCCCCACCTCCGGCGGCTTCTATGTCAGCCGCGATCAGGCCCCGTCGCTGCCCGGCAGCCGGATCAGCCTCTACCACTTCTTCTGGAAGCCCGCGGCCGCCAATCGCTGGGTCACCGGCCATCGCCCCGACGTCTGCATGCCCGCGGGCGGCTGGAAGCCGGACGGCAAGGTTGAACCCATCGAGGTCGAGTTCAATGGCCAGAGCCTCCGGATGACCCTCTTCCGGTTCAAGGGAGTCGGGCAGCGGGCCATCCAGCTCTGGGGCATCTGGCGCAACGGCCAGCCCATCGAGATGAACTTCTTCGAGAACCCCACCCTCGAGTGGTCGCTGCTCACCGGCAGAAGCCGCTCCGCCGTCGAGGTGCTGTCCTGCGTCGTGCCGTTCACCGACGGCACTGCCCCGGTGGACCTGGCCAGGGAACTGCTGACCTCGGCGTTCGAGTACCGCCATGGCGGCGACACGAGCCTCGCGGATCGCGCCCAGGCGTCATCGAACCTCTCCGCCGCGCCGGCGGCGGCCTCCCCGCCGTGACCAACCCGGAGGAGCTCCAGAAGCGGTTCGCCAGTCCGTCCTCCCATCCGGTCGCCACGGTCCTGATCAGCCTTGCTGCCGCAATCCTCCTCGCCGCCGTCGCCGCGAAACCGGTTCAACGCCATCTGGAGGCCTCCCGTGCCCGGAGACTCCTCGCCGAGGGTGAACGCCTCTTCGCCGAGAAGCAGTCCGGTCCCGCCCTCCAACGCGCCCGTTCCGCCCTCCGACTCGCCCCCAATGACCCCGACATCCTCCGATTCAACGCCCGCGCCTTCGGACTCCTCCGCGGCGAAACCAGCCTCCCTTTCTGGCAGCGCCTGCTCGACTCCGGTGCCGCCACCCCCGAAGACCGCCTCACGTTCGTCGAACGTGCGCTCATGCTCGAACGCGCCGAGGTTGTCCACGACCTTGCCACCGAGATAGCCGCAGCCCGTCCCGCCACCCCCCGAACCGACCGGATCGCTGCGCTGTTCAGCCTCCAGCTCGGCCGGTTGGCCGACGCGCGTGATCGCGCCCGTTCGGCTTGGCAGCTCGATCCCGACAATTCAACCAACGCCCTCCTGCTGGCCGAAATCCTCACCACGGCCGGCGACGCCGCCGGTTTCGACGAGGCGCGGCCGCTCTTCTGGTCCGTGGCCCGGACCAACCCTGACCTCCGACTACACGCCCTCCGCCGCCTGTGCCGCGACGAACACACCACCCGCACGGATCGCGAGCAGCTCGTGGAACTGCTATCCGTGCAGACCAACCACACGCCCGCCGAGGATATCCTGCTCGCCGAGGCGGCGGTCCTGCTCGATCCCCCGGGCACGCTGGGCCTGGTCAGCAATCTGGTCGCCAACGCGACGCGGGATGACCTGCAGCGCCTCTCCGCCACGGTCGACACGCTCCACCGGCTGGGTCGCCACCCGGAGGTCCTGCAACTGACCGCCGGGGGCCGCGAACGCGGGAGTCGCGAGCTTTTCCTCGCCCGCTACCACTCCCTTGCCGCCGTCGGGCAGGTGGAGGAAGCCTACCGCCTAACCCTCGAGCGCGGAGTGCCG
>JBBQML010000388.1:0-5396 GCA_038328885.1 Verrucomicrobiota bacterium
GCCAGATGGGGTGGCTTCAGACACAGGAACGCGAGGGCGGTGGCCCCCTAACAGCGGGCCAGCCGTGGCAGCACTCCCAGCCAACGGATGCCGTCCACGCCCCCGCTGATGCCGCCGTAGTAGACCAATCCGAGCGCGTAGAGCAGGAGCGTGCGTTGGACGATCCGCCGCAGGGCGGGACCGCGGCCTTCCCGGGCGGCAAGTTTCCCGATCGAGAAGGTGATGGCCACCCCGATCATGAACACGAACAGGGGGAAGATGAGGTCGTAGAAGCGGAACCCGGCCCAATCGACATGGTTCAATTGCGCCGCGAGCGTCCTGACCACCGGCCCGGCCTCGAGTTTTTCCAGCGCGTGGCCGAGGGCGTCGGCTCCCACGATCCACATCATGTCGAAGCCGCGCAGGGCATCGAGTGACATCAAGCGTTCGGCGGGGGTCACGCCAGGGGTGGAGCCGGAGGCGGACGGAGCGGAGGCGTTCATGTCCTGGAGCAGCCTAGGGGCGGTCCGCCGGCTGCGACCAGTCAAACCCTGGGGGGGCCCGGACCGCGGTTCTCCCGAACCGCCGCGGCGGGAACGCGGCTTGGGGCACGGGAGGAACCCTTGGCGCTGATCGCGAGGTGACGCGCTGCGGGTTAGGAAACCCGCGGTCCGGGGACGGAGTCGGGCCCGGACCGCGGTTCTCCTGAACCGCAGCGGCGGGAACGCGGATCAGGGCGTGGCCCGCACGTCCAGACACACCAACTCTTTCGTATCGCGCGTGAAGAGGTGGCCGTCCGCCAGCGCCGGGGATGCCCGGGTTCCCGAGCCCAGCACCTGGGCCCTGGCCAAACTGCGAAAACCCTCAGGACGGGTCGCCGCAACGATCAACTCGCCCTTTTCCGTGAGAACCAGCAACCGATCCTTGGCGAGGGTGACGGTCCCCGCGCCCAGCCTGTCCTGGGACCAGTGGACCTTGCCGGTTGCGGCATCGATGCACCGCAGGGCGGGGCCCTGTTCCTGGCGGCCATGGAATCCGAACAGGAGTCCATCCCGGTGCACCACCGAGGCGTAGTGGCTCGAGAGTTGGTCATCGCCCGACCACACCTCCCGGGCCGCGGGTCCGGTCAAATCCAGCAGGACCGCGCCGGTCTGATAACTGGAGGTGAGGAACACGCGACCCTCGATGACCAGCGGGCTGGCCGCGTTGACCGAGGCGGATTGGCGGGAACGCCAGCGGTGACGCACCTGGACCTGTCCATCCGCCGGATCGAGCACCACCAATCCTTCCCGGGTGAAGCAGAGCGCCCGAGCGGGGCCAGGTCCCGCCAGCAGCACCGGGGCTGCGTAACCGGCTTCATCGCCCGTAGAGCGCCACCGGGTGCGCCCGGTCGCGGCCTCGAAGGCCACGATGCCCGCGTCCGGTTGGCCTCCGACGTTGAGCAGCACGAGATCACCGATCACGAGCGGCGAGCAGGCAAACCCGAAGAAGCCCTTCTCGGCATTGAACGTCTTCGCGACGTCGACGGTCCACAGGAGCCTGCCCTCGGCCAGGTCCAGGCAACTCAGGCGGCCGGCGGCGCCGAAGGTGTACACCCGTCCGTGGTCGAGGGTCGGGGTGGCCCGCGGTCCGGGGTCGAAACCGAAGTCATCCCGGTAGGTGGCGGGTGCGGATTGCCGCCAGCGCACGGCGCCCGTGTGCACGTCGAGGCATTCCACGATTTCCTCATCCCCGCGCCGGTGGTGTACCACCACGCGGTCGCCGGCGACGACCGGCCCGCTGAAGCCGGTCCCGAGGGGGAGCGTCCAGACCCGCCGCGGCCCGGTGTCGGGCCAGTGGACGCCCACCGGTTCGGCGGTGGCGCCGTTGCGGTGGGGGCCGAGCCATTGGGGCCAGTCGGTCGCGGCGAGGCTCAGGTGGGCGAGCAGGCCCAGGGCCAGCAAGGCGGTCTTCATGGTCGGATGGGCATTCCGTGTGGAGGGGTCCGCCCGACAGATACCCGGGGCGGCCGACGACATGGGGGCAGTGGAGCGCGCTCCGCCCCTTGGAACAACCATCTGCCGTGATTTTTCTAGGCTTGATGGATGAGGGGCGCTATGGAAGCGACAGACCCCCAAGATCGATCAGCTTATGGACTTCACCTTCAAATGCCCCAACTGCCATCAGGAACTGGAAGTGGACGCCGCTGCGGCGGGTTCGGCGGTGGAGTGTCCAGCCTGCAATCGGAAGCTGACCGTGCCCACGCCCGACGTGAACCAACTCCGAATGGCGCCGCACGGGGGTGCGCACGCGCATGACGTCAACCGTGAGGAAAAGCATTTCGTGGTCCCGATCCACGAAGGTCCGGCCGAGGCCTTGATCCAGAGATCCGCCCCGACGCTGGAAGTGGCCGCGACGGAACCGGACAAGAAGATCCGCATCAAGACCTTCCGCCGTGTCGATACCATGACGGTGAACAAGGATCACTTCGACGAGGTGGTCTCCGCGTTCCTCCAGCGGGTGGGCCAGGAATACGTCGTCAGCATCACGCCGATCGTTTACACCTACAAGGACTTGGCGACGGAGCACTACGTCACCGACTACGGTGTCATGGTGGTTTTCCGCGGCTGATCCGAGGGTCGGGATCGACGCTGTGTCCGCCCGGTGGTCGCCGTCCTCTCCGTGATCCCCGGATTGTGGGAAAGATCGCTGGGTTTCTCCATTTCGCCCCAGCCCGCTTGGCCACCAGAAGGTGCCCGGTGCTAGGCTGCCGTCGACTACCGGCTGGTTCGCGTGACCGCTGAGCGGGGAAGGGTTTCCGCTCCGGATTGCGGGACAGGGCCGGTGTCGCGACATGAAACCCAGACTCAGATACCGACACGCGTTCCCCGGGGACCCTTGCCGCGCTTTGGTGTTGGCCCTGTGCTGCCTGGGTCTGGGTGGCGGTTGCGGGCGTTCCCCCGAAACCCCGGGGGCTCCCGCCGGATCGCCGCCGCCGTCGGGCTCCCCTCAGGCGTCCGCCCTGCCGGCCGACGGCACGCCGCCGATCGTGGCCGGGGCCGGGGACTGGTTCGAGGATGTGACCGCACGGGCCGGGGTGCGGTTCGTGCACCAACTGTGCGACGATCACATCGCCAATATCATCCAGTCGAACGGGGCGGGCGGTGCCGTCCTCGACTTCGATCGCGACGGTTGGATGGACCTCTACTTCGTGAACACGGGCCCGCTCGAAGGCGTGACCCGACTGGCGGCGGGCACGGTGCGCCTGCCGAACCGGCTGTACCGAAACCGGGGAGACGGCAGCTTCGAGGACGTCACGGCCCACGCCAAACTCGCCGGGTCCGGCTACGCCGTGATGGCCGTGGCCGGTGACTATGACAACGACGGTTTCCCCGACCTCTACGTCGTCACCGTGGGGCAGAGTCAACTCTACCGGAACCGGGGGGACGGAACCTTCGAGGACGTCACCGTCCGGGCGGGGCTCGGTCATCGCGGCACGGGGATGGCGGCGGTGTTCGCGGACTTCGACAACGACGGCTGGCTCGACCTGTTTCACGCGAACTACCTCCGTTTCGATCCCAGCTACCGCCTCTTCTTCCAGCCGGACGGGTTTCCGGGCGCGCTCGCTTACCAACCCGAGATGAACGTGCTCTACCGAAATCGTGGCGACGGCACGTTCGAGGATGTCAGCGAATCGTCCGGGATCCGACTCCCGGGTCACCGGGCGATGTGTGTCACCGCCCTCGACATCGACCTGGACGGAGACCAGGACCTGTATGTTTCGAACGATCTGTCGCCGAACGTGCTGCTGGTGAACGACGGGACCGGTCATTTCACCGATGCCGCGGTGGCGCGCGGGGTGGCTTTCAACGCGCTGGGGGAGGCGGCCGGTTCGATGGGGGCGGCCGTGGGCGACGCGAATGGGGACGGCTGGCCCGATCTCCTCGTCACACGCTTCGGCTATGGCTCGCTTTATCTCGGCGCCACCAACGGCCTGTTCACGGACCATATGGTGGCCTCCGGGCTGGGGGCGCTGACGGCCCAGTTCGTGGCCTGGGGCGGGGTGTTTGTCGACTTCGACAACGACCGGGACGAGGACGTCTTCATCGCCAACGGTGACTCCCACTACCTGGTGGGTTGGCGCAGCCTGCTGCTGGAGAATCGCGGCGACGGCACGTTCATCGATGTGGCCGAGGCGGGCGGGGAAGTCCTGCGCGCCAAGCTGCGCGGGCGGGGCGCGGCGGTGCTGGATTTCGACAATGACGGCCGGCGCGACTTGCTGATGACGGCGATCGGCGACCGGCCGTTTCTCCTGCACAACCGTCGGCCGGACCCTGGGCACTGGCTGACGCTGCGCCTGGAGGGCACACGCAGCAACCGGGATGGGTTTGGCGCCGTGATCCGGGCGACGGCCGACGGCCGGACCACGGTGCATCTCGCCCGCGGGGGCACGACGTTCCTGATGCAGAGTGATCCGCGGGTGCATGTGGGGTTGGGTGCCGCGACGGTGGTGGAGCGTCTGGAGATCCGCTGGCCGAGCGGCGAGGTTCAGACCTTGCACGAAGTGGCCGTGGATCGCGTCCTCGACGTAAAGGAACCGGAGTCGCGCCGATGACGAGGGGTGGTCCACCGGTTGCGATGGCCGGCGCGACGCGGGACGGGCGATGGCGCGCGCTCGCGGGTCCGATCGGACTCGCGTCGTTGGCCGTCCTGGGGTTGCTGGTGGGGCTCGCGGTCCTGTCGGGCGGAGGCGACTGGAGCGTGGGGGCCGGTCCGCCCGCTGGCGGAGGACTGCTGGTGACCCAGGTGCCACCCGGTGGCCCGCCGCTTTCGGCTCCGGTTGACCAACTCGATCTGCTTTACCCACCCGGAAGCCGGGTGGTGCTGGCCGAGCCCGGGGAGGACCTGGATCGGTTGAGGGTGTTTTCGGCGGACCTGTCCGCCGCCGGTGGCCCGGTGCTCGGGCCGGACGGGGAGCAGGTTCTGCTCGTGGGCAAGGCGGCAGAGGGCCAAGCCTGGCAGATCTACCGCGTGTCCTTGCGCGGCGGCCGGCCGGTGCCGGTGACGCGGTTGCCGGGCGGCGCCAGGGATCCGGTCTGGCTTCCGGAGGGACGGTGCGCCTTCAGTTCACCGGTGGCCCGGTTGGCCGTGGAAGCGGCCACCTCCGTGCCTTCGCTGTTTTCGCAGGCGATCACTGGCGGTGTCCCGGAGCGTTTGACCTTCGGCCTCACCCCCGCCACGGACCCTGCGGTGCTCGTCGACGGGCGGATCCTTTTCGTCTCCAGTGTGCCGGGACGCGAGCGCGCACGACCGGAGCGGCAGTCCCTGTTCACCATCAACAACGATGGTACGGAAATCAGTCCCTATGCCGGCCAGCACGACGCCCCCACCGCGGTGCGGCGACCGCGCGAGACCGGCGATGGCCGGGTGGTGTTCCT
>JBBQML010000389.1:0-5392 GCA_038328885.1 Verrucomicrobiota bacterium
CGAGCCGTGGAGTTCGACTGGCTGGACCGACCGGACCGCGAGGCGGTGGAACGGGCGGAACGGTTGTTGGTCACGTTGGGGGCGCTGGCCGCGGGCGATGCCGGGCACGGGGAGTTGACCGAGATCGGGCGTCGGATGTTGCGGCTGCCCATGCACCCGCGGTTTGGCCGGATGCTGGTGGAGGCGGGGATCCGGGGATGCGTTTCGGAGGCAGCCCTGTGCGCGGCGTTGGTGAGCGGTCGCGATCTGCTGGTTCGCATCGGTCGGGACGAGGGACATCTCCAGGATCGACGGGAAGCGTTCGAGGACGGGGGGACGAGCGACTTCCACACGCTGCTGCGGGCGCATCAGTTCGCCCGGGACCACGGGTTCTCGGCGGAGGCGTGCCGTCGGAACGCCATTCACGGACAGACCGCGCGACAGGTGGAGGACACCTACCGGCAAATCCTGCATCTGGTCGGGCGTGAGGGGTTGGTTTCGGGGAGCGCCGAAACCATGGACGAGCGCAAGCAGGACGCACTGGAGCGCTGCCTGGTGGCGGGATTCATCGATCAACTCTGCCTCCGGAAGGACTCGGGGACGCTCGATTGCGAGCTGACGGAAGGCCGGACCGGAACGTTGGTCCGCGAGAGTGTCGTCCAGAAGGCAAGGATGCTGGTGGCAGCTTCCGTGCGCGAGGTGAGCGGTCGGGGCGGGAAGCTGACGTTGCTGTCGCAGTGTACCGCGGTGAAGCCGGAGTGGCTGCGTGAGATGTTTCCACAGCACTTCAGCTCCCGGTTGGAGCATCTCTACGACCGGACCCACAAACGGGTGGCGGCGATCGACATCATCCGGTTCCTCGATCTGGTGGTGGATCAGCAGCACCGGCGCGAGGTGGATCCGGTCGCGTCCGGCCGGTGCCTGGCGGACGCATTCTCGCGGGGCTGGCTCGACCTGCCCAACCTCGACCACGGCGTGCAGCAGTGGATCGGCCGGGTGGAATGCCTGCGGGCGGCGGTCCCGGAACTTGAGTTGCCACCCATGCGGACCGACGGACTGCGTCGGGCCCTGGAGACGGCGTTCCGCGGCCTGACGCTCGGGCGCGAAGCACAGTCCGTGGGCCTGCTGCCGGCCTTCCGCGGAGTGTTGTCGAAGGATCAACAGGCATTCGTGGAGGAGTTGGCCCCGCTGCAGATACCCGCCCCGGACGGCAGGAACTGGAAGCTGACCTATGCGGGGGAACGCGACGAGCCGGAGGCTCCCCCGGTCCCGGAGGTGCAGGCCAAGCTGCTGGATTGCCTGCCCATCCAGGAACACCCGCGGATCGCCGAGGGACGCGTGCCGATCCGGATCTGGCTCCAGGACCCGGCCGGCAAGCGTCTGGCATCGACGCGGGACTGGCCCGCGTGGCGGAAGGGGGAGTACCCGAAGCTGCGTGCGGCGCTGAGGTCGAAGCACCCGGGGCCTCTCTGGCCGTAGGACCGGCGGTGCGTGGCGCACTCACGTTGTCTCGCCCCTTCGCTCCGAGGGCGCTGGGCGGCGGCTCCAGCGGTGCGGTTGGAGACGGCGGCTTCAGGATTCGCTCAGGAGCTTCTGGCTTTCAGCACTTCCAAGAACCGGGCGGGCGATAGCACGGGAATGCCGCGGACATTGCCGGTCGCCTGGACGTGCTCCTGGTCGCCGCTGACCAGACAATCAGCCTCCCCAGCGACCGCACACTCGGCGAAGACCGCGTCGTCCGGGTCCTCGAAAGCGTCGGGAATCTTCACCGCCGGAAAGACGAGTTCCGCGTCGTCGCGCAACGCGGCCACCCAATCCACACAGGGCTTGTCCGGATACCGCTGCCGAGGCCGTTCGAACACCTCGGCGTATTCCGTTAGTATGGGTGGGCTCACCAGCGCGGCGAATCTGCCGCCAGCCCACGCCTCGAGGCACCGCCAGCAGACGCCCCGCCAGAAGCAGGCGCTGACCACGACGTTGGTGTCGAGGACCACGCGTTTCACGGCTTGGAAGCGCGTCGGTCACGACGGACGGCGCGAATCACCTCCGACACCTGGCCAGCGTCCGCTGGCGTCATCTCCGGCAGGGGGCGCCCTCCCGCGAGCAGCGAGCGGACACGCGCTGCCGTAAGGGGTTGTCGTTTGCGCAGGACGATCAAGCCGTCGCAGTAGCCGATGTCCACCTGGTCGCCCTGCTTGAGCCGGGCTTGTTCACGGAGGGCCTCCGGGATGACCAACTGGCCCTTGCTGGAAATGGTGGCCTGCATGGTTGGGTAAGTCTGGGCTTACCCGGAAAAGATTCAAGCTGCGAGATCGGCCGTCGCCTGGGGCGATGGCCGAGGGCGCGGGGCCGAGGAGGGCTTCCCACGGATGGGCCTCCTCCGGGAGATCGCCCTTGATTTGTGCGGTTTGCGCGAAGGTTCGCCCCATCTTCCCGAATGGCTGGCAGCGGTCCGTCGTGAGCGGCACCCGGCTCTCTTGCTCGCACGTCGTCCCCATGGTTCGCTCCCCTGCCCGATGCCCGTCCCGATCCCACGACCCATCTGCGACCGGTGCCGCCGCCCCGCCAGCGCCTGCTGGTGCGCGGACCTGCGGCCGGTCGAGACGGCGACGCGCATCGTGATCCTCCAACACCCTCGCGAGGCCAGGGTCGCCATCGGGACCGCCCGCATCGCCCACCTGGGACTCTCCCGCAGCGAACTGCACCGGGGCATCGACTTCACCCAGCATCCCCTCGTCTCGGGGATCGTGTCGCAAGCCGGCACGGCGCTTCTTTTCCCCGGTGAAGGCGCGATCGCTCCGGGTGCCCTGGAACACCCACCGGAAACCTTGCTGGTCATCGACGGCACCTGGCCGCAGGCACGACGGATGATGGCGCTCAATCCCGCCCTGCGTGCGTTGCCCCGGATTGGATTCGTGCCCCGCCAGCCCGGCAACTACCGCATCCGCCGGGAACCCGCCGCGCACTGCGTCGCCACTGTCGAAGCTGTGGTCGAGGTCCTGGCGGCCTTCGAGCAGGACGCCTCCCGCTTCGAGCATCTCCTGCGGGCCTTCGATCGGATGGTGGACCGTCAACTCGCCGGGCTCGCCGCTCGCACCGAACCACCGCGAAACCGGCACCAACCCGGTGACCCTTGGTGGACCGTGCGGAGCATGCCAGACCTGGAGGCGCTATGGCCGCAGCTTGTCGCGGTTGCCGGCGAGGCGAACGCCCATTGTCGGGACAGCGGTGTGCCGGGCGAACCGGAGATCCTTCAACTTGCGGCGAAGCGCCTGGCGACCGGCGAGATCTTCCACGCCTTCCTCGCCCCACGCCGACCGCTGGCTCCCCATGCAGCGCACCACCTCGAGGTCCCGATCGAGTCGTTGCAGGGTGGTCAAGACCGGGGTCTCGTGCTCGAGGACTGGGGCCGATTCCTGCGTCCCGGGGACCGCCTCGTCGGTTGGGGAACCTTCGGTTGGGACCTGTTGACCCGGGAGGGGTGGCGACTCGAATCCACACCGATCGACCTCCGGATTGTGGCGGCCCAGCGCCTGAAGCGACGACCGGGCCGACCTGACGCCGCGGCTCGCGCGATGGGAGGGATCCCGGCAAAGGAGGCATTGGCACCCGGCCGCGCCGGCCGGACCCTTCAAGCCGTTGCTGCCGTCGTCGAGGCGCTGCTCGAGGAGAAACGCGCCGCGCTGGCCGGGGCGGCATCCCTTCCGCCATCCTGACCTGCCCGACATCTGGTCGAGGAACAAGCGCACGAAGGCTCAGGGCGTGGTCAAATCCGTCAGTTCCGAGGCCAGAACGCTACGCGCCGCAAACCGCAGTACGGCCTGGATTCTCGAATGGGTGCGCCAGCCGCCATGACGCAGTTGAGGCTTCGGTCACGCTGACCGGTCGGTGTCGGCCGGCCTGGGGCGGGGCCGGTCGCCGAACAGGGCGGTGCCGATGCGCACCAGCGTGGACCCTTCCTCGATGGCGACTTCAAAGTCGCCACTCATGCCGAGACTGAGCACGGACAACGGAGCGCCGAGGAGCGCTTCGCATTCCTGCGCGAGTTCCCGGCACCGGCGGAACACGGGTCGGACCGTCTCCGGGTTGGGGGCGTAGGGGGCGAGGCCCATGAGGCCGTGGATCTCGAGGCGGCGGAACGCGTTCAGTTGCGGCAGTTCGGCGAGGAGTTGGGCGGGGCGATAACCGAACTTGGTGGATTCACCCGCCACGTTGACCTCGATCAGAATCCGCAGCGTGCGGGCCGCGGCCTCCGCGCGCTTCTGCAACTCGGCAGCCAGGGCCAGGCTGTCGACGCTCTGGATCATCTCGAAGCATTGGACGGCTTCACGGGCTTTGTTGGATTGGAGGTGACCGATGAGGTGCCAACGCAGGTGGCCCGGGCACTGGGGGATCTTTGCCCGGGCTTCCTGCACCCGGTTCTCGCCGAACAGGCGGACGCCGAGGGTGGCCACCTCCGCCACCGCGGCGGGGGGATGGTTCTTGCTGACCGCCATGAGTTCGACCGATGCGGGGTCGCGGCCAGCCCGGTCGCAGGCGGTGCGCACCCGTTGACGGAGGGATTCGAGACGTTCGGCCAGATCCACCGGCACACCGTAGCGGGCCACTGGCGAGGGGTCACGCCGCGGGTTCAGCAGTTCTCCTTTTGGATTCAGGAGGCGGTGCCATTTTTCATTGCCGCGGAGGCGGCGGACTGCCAGCACGTTGAAGGCCGCGCGGTGCCGCTCAAGCCCGTCATCCCAGGAATCCAACATGCCGAAACCGTCCATTCCTCCCCAACACTGGCTCGTGAAGCAGGAACCCGAGGACTATCCGTGGTCGGCGCTGGCGAAGGACGGCGGCACGGCTTGGACCGGGGTCCGCAATTACCTGGCTCGAAACCATCTGCGCGCCATGAAGCGGGGTGACCTGGTGCTCTACTACCACAGCGGCGAGAGGCGGGAGGTGGTGGGCCTGGCCAGGGTCGCGCGGGAGGCCTACCCCGATCCCACGGCGAGTCCCGAGGACGGCGACTGGTCGTGCATGGACCTGGTCCCGGTGCAACCGCTGAAGTCGCCGGTGTCCCTGGCGGCCTGCAAGGCGGATCCGATCCTCTGCGAGACGCACCTCGTGAGGATGTCGCGCCTCTCGGTGATGCCGCTCAGCCCGGCGCAGTTCGGGCGGGTGCTGGAGCTGGGTCAGACCACACTGGCGCCCTGATCGGCATGGGTGGCGAAAATGCGGGGCGCCTGGCCGGTGGCCCTGGTGTAGGCGTGGGCGACCGAGACCTCGAAGGCCTCCACCTGGTCGGCGGCGACGAGGTTCACCGTGCAGCCACCGAAGCCGCCGCCCGTCATCCGGGCGCCGATGCAACCCGGCGCGTGCGGAGCCGCTTCCGCCAGCAGGTCGAGCTCGGGACAACTGACCTCGTAGT
>JBBQML010000390.1:0-5377 GCA_038328885.1 Verrucomicrobiota bacterium
GGCGTCCGCACCCGCTCGCTCCGCCAAGAACGGCCACGAGCACCAGGATCCAGAACCCGCCCGGATCCGCCCGCACCCGTGTCGCCGTGGACCTCATGGGGGTGGCGCGGCCTGTCGCAGTCGCTTCTCCAGATCCCGCAAGACCTCCGCGGGGGCGTTGAGTCGGTGCATCTCGGCGAGCAACGGACCCACGGCAGCCAACTCGCCGCGCGCGAGTTGAAGGTCGGCCAGGCGTTGCAGCGCGCCAACCCCAAGGGGATCCAGCGCCCGGGCCTGCCGGTACGCCTCCAATGCCTCCCCGGACCTGCGGAGGTTCTGCCAGAGGAGGTCGCCGAACTGGACCCAGAGATCCGCCAGTCCGGGCGCGAGCGTCAGGGCCTCCTGCAAAGCCACGACCGCCTCTTCATCCCGCCGGGCTGCCAGCAGCGCATTCGCCAGCGCCACGTGGGCTTCCGCCAGACGGGGAGCCTGCGCGACCGCCCGGTGGGCGAGAGCCATGGCTTCGTCCGCCCGTTCCAAGGCGGCGGCGGCATCGACGGCGACCGTCAGCAGCGGCAGGTCCTCCGGCCACCGGACCAACGCCGGCCCGAGTATCGCCCAGGCCTCGGGCGCGCGGCCGGCCAGAGTGAGGGCGCGTGCGAGCGTGCTGAGGACGGTGGTGGTGGTGGAATGGAACCGCAGAGCCTCGCCCGCCCGCGCGATCGCCTCCCCGATCTCACCCCGGGCCATGAGGGTGTCGATACGTTCCAACTGATCCGGCAACGCCTTCATGTGGTCGAGCGCGGCCGCC
The DNA here is from genome assembly GCA_038328885.1 of Verrucomicrobiota bacterium. GTDB lineage: Bacteria > Verrucomicrobiota > Verrucomicrobiia > Limisphaerales > CAIMTB01 > CAIMTB01. The sequence goes on from JBBQML010000390.1 coordinate 791, forward strand.
GACCAGTCATCAGGCATCGGAGACAGCGTCTGGCTGCCGCCAGCGGCCAACTCGGCCTCCGCCTCGGCCGCCCGCCCGGCCGCACGGTAGGCCTGCCCCAGCAGGTGCCGGACGCTGCGCGCTGTCGGATCGACGTCCCGCGCACGTTCCAGCGAGGCGATCGCCGACACCACCTGCCCCGACCGTAGCTGAGATTCTCCCAACCCCGCCCACCCCCGCCATTCGGATGGGGCCAACCGCGTCACCGCAGCGAACGCCTCCGTCGCCGCCTCCACCTCGCCGACGGCATTGAGCAGGGTTCCCAGCCGGTGCCAGGCCGGGGCGAAGTCCGGAAACCGCCGGACCACCTCCCGCAACTGCGCGATCGCGCCGGCCTCGTCTCCGAGTTCCTTGAGCGCCACCGCCGCGTACAGCGAAGGCAAGGGCTGTGGACCGCCCAGTTCCAGGGAATGGACGAACGAGACCCGGGCCTCGGCCCACAGACCATTCACCGCGAACCCCAAACCCAGGTCCGCTCGCCGTACCGGATCGGCCGGTGCGCCGGCCGCCGCCGTTGCCAGCCGCGCCAGGTGTTGGCGGACCTGAGGGTCGAGAGTGGCGAGCCCGGGCGGTACCGGGATGGGGAGGAGCGGCCGACGGAGGTACCAAGCCACCCCGGCCCCGAGCACGATCAACAAGGTCAGGAACCCGAGCCGCACCAGGCGTCGGCGTCTCAGATCCACTCCGCGGCGGGGAGGCGAGGCGATGGAAGCCGGGGAAACCCTCATGGCTCAAAGCAAGCGGACGATAGCCCGACCGAAAAGCAAAGAATGGTTCGCGCGCCAGCGCGAACCATTCTTTCAGTCGCCCAACCCGACCCGACTAGAAGCGGGTGGCATTCACTTCCTTGAGCGTCGAACGCTCCTGGAGCCAATCGACATCCCGATTGTTGGGCGAAGGCTGCCCCAGCGGGAGCAGTTGACCGGTCTTCAGGATCGGCGTGGTGCGGCCATCCACCCATTTGCGAATCTCGGAGTGACCATCCGCAAACGAGAGTCCACCGGCCCGATTGTGATAGCTGGCCGGATAGTCGACGATGATGTGCGAGGCGGACCGCTGCGGGTCATAGGAAGCCATGTTCACCGCGAACCAACCGTCGTTGATGGAGTCCTCGCGTTCATCGATGAACACCCAGGTCTTGGAGGGGCTCGGGATGTCCGTCTCCTTGACGAACTGGCGGTAGCCCGCGGTGTAGGGACCTCCGCGGGAACCGAGGTAGGCATTCATCGAGATCGAACGAACGCGCGGCCCACCCTGGCGGCCCCGTGCCATGCTCTTGTCGGCCGGGCATTTGTAGACGCCGGGCGCGGCGGTGTACTTGCCCAACTGGGACATCATCATGGCCACCCAGTTCGTGTTCCACTGGATGAACGTGGAGTTGTCGAGCCAGCCGACAGCCCATGTCCTGTTCGTGTTGCTCAGGTTCTGGGCGTCGCCACCGTCGAGGTTGCCCGGCAGCTTCTCGTCGTTGTCCCCCGTGTAGAGGATCCAACCGAGCGCCATCTGCTTGCCGTTGCTCATGCAGAGGATGCCTTGGGCCTTGGACTTGGCCTTGGCCAACGCGGGGAGAAGCATGCTGGCGAGAATCGCGATAATGGCGATCACGACGAGCAGCTCAATAAGGGTGAACGCGCGCCGAAGGGGGGCGTGGACCTGTTCAATGGAGTTGGTGGCAGCCATAAGTCACTGGAGCAATTTGAATGAGTCGGACCGGGATTCGGCGTAGCTTCAATGCCCCCGTCGCCACGGGCAAGCCCGGATTTGGATTGTGCCGGCAGACGCACACCGATCGTGCTCCCAGCGCATCCGCAGGTCGTCAACTCTCCCGAGCAAACAGCCCATCCCCTCGCAACCACGCTCGACGCGCAGAGAACCGCCGGCTAGGAAGTCTGCATAACGCCCCGGCGCCGCCCCCCTACCCACATCCATCGGACGGTCTCCTCTCGATACCACCCATGATGCTCCTCCGCTCCGCCGTCCTGGCCGTGTTTGCCCTCAGCCTGGCCGCATCCCGGCTGGACGCGGCAGACGCGGAGCCGACGCCCCCCCACCCGAACCCCCGCTTCGAGCAAGACCTCCTCCCCCTGCTCCGCCACTACTGCCTCGACTGCCATTCCGCCGCGAAGGCCAAGGGCGACCTAGACCTCGAGCGCTTCACCTCAACCACCCAGGCACTCCGGGAACCGAAGGTCTGGCAGGGCGTGGCAGAGCAACTGGCGCACGGCGAGATGCCACCCAAGAACCAACCCCAGCCAACCCCCGACCAGCGGGAAACCCTGGTGCGGTCCGTGGCCACCCTGCTTGACACCCTGGCCCGTTCCCGCGCCGGCGACCCGGGACCCGTGGTGCTCCGCCGTCTCTCCAACGCCGAATACACGTACTCGGTCCGCGACCTGACCAGTATCCCCACGCTCGACCCCGCCCGGGAGTTCCCCGTGGACGGCGCCGCTGGTGAAGGTTTCATGAACGCTGGGGCCGGCCTGGTGATGTCTCCGTCGTTGCTCACCAAGTACCTGGACGCCGCCCGTGCCATCAGCGCGCACGCCGTGCTGCTCCCCGTCGGCTTCCGGTTCTCCCCGAACACCAGCCCGCGCGACTGGACCGACGAAATCGTCGGCCGGATCCGCGCCCTGTACCGCGAGTTCGCCGACCCGCGGGGGGGCACGGAGGTCCACCTCCAGGGCCTGGTCTGGTTAACCAATGAGGGCGGCCGACTCCCCCTCGACCGTTACCTCGCCGCCCTATTCGACGCCCGCACCGAGTGGGCCAGGGATCCTTCGCATGCCACCACGGTGGCCCGCCAACGCGGCCTGAGCCCCAAGTACCTCGCCACCCTGTGGGAGACGCTCTCCACGCCGGGACCGACTCCGTCCCTGCTCCTCGACGGTCTCCGCGCCCGATGGCGCACAGCGGGCACACCCACCCAAGCCGCTGCCCTCGCGACCGATGTCGACCGCTGGCAGAAGGCCCTTTGGAAATTCAATAGCGTCGGCCACCTCGGGAAGGTCGACGGGCCGAGCGCGTGGATGGAACCGGTGTCCCCGCTCACGGAGCGCCAGGAACTCCGGCTCCGCCTGCCCGCCGCCAGCGCCGAGTCACCGGAGTGCGTCCTCGAGTTGCATGCCACCGGTGCGGGCGACGGTGCCTCCGGCGATGTCGTGGTCTGGGAGCAACCCCGTTTCGTCCAGCCCGGACGTCCCGAACTCCTGCTACGCGACCTCCGCACGGTGGCCGGGACACGGCAGGCCCAGCGGCGACTCGTCCTCGACACCATCACGAATTGCCTGGCCGCCGCCACCGAGGCCGCCGCGAGCAGCGAAACAGGCAATCCCCCCGACGCCACCGGCGTGGAGAATCTGGCCCGGCGCCACCACGTCGATCCGGCGATCCTCGACGGCTGGCTCAGCTACCTTGGACTAAACGCCACCGGACCAGCCCGGCTCGAAGGCCACTCCGCCGGCAACGTCCTGGCCGGGAATCCTCACACCGACCGCCAGGGCAACGCCGGGATCTGGCACTTCTTCGGTGAACCCGTCGCCCACGGTGCTGACCCAGGGACGGTGATCCCGCCCGGCTCCCTGCTGGCCCGCTGGCGCGCGAGCCAGGACCCCGCCGAACGGGAACAACTCGCCATGGCGCTCGCCCGACTGCTCAACCTCCGCTCTCCCGCCGCGTCCACCGACTCAGCCGCCAAAGCCTCTCCGGACCTGGCCCTGCGAGATCAACTGCTGTCCCTGGGAGGCCCGCTCCTGCGAGCGATCGGCTCCTCGGGTCAGACAACCGCCGCGTCGGACCGGGAACCCGCACCCGGACCCGACCCCGCGCTCTTCGGACACACCCCCTCCGGCGGCACCCTGGAGCCCGCCCACCTGAGTCTGGCCGCACCAGCCGTGTTCGCGGTCCGCGTGCCCGCCGATCTCGTCGCGGGGAGTGACTTCGTGACCACCGGAACTCTCGACCGCACCGCCGGCACGGAAGGTAGCGTCCAACTCCGTGTCCGACTGGCAGACGGCGCGTCCCCCACCGATCCGGAAGCACAGGGTCCGTCGCCCGACCAACCCGTCGTGACCCTCGCCGGCGGTGCCGCGCACGCTCGCCTGGCGGCGTCGTTCGCCGCATTCCGCGCCCTGTTCCCGGCCGCACTGGCGTACTCCCGGATCGTGCCCGTCGATGAAGTCGTGACGCTCACCCTGTTCCACCGCGAGGACGAACCCCTGCGGCGGCTGATGCTCGACGAGGCGCGGACCGCCGAACTCGACCGCCTCTGGGACGAACTCCGCTACGTCAGCCAGGATGCGCTGACCCTCGTCGACGCCTTCGCCCAACTGATGGAGTACGCCACGCAGGATGCGGATCCCAAGGTGTTCGAGCCTCTGCGGCGGCCGATCCAGGAACGTGCGGCCGCCTTCCGGCAACACCAGGAGAACACCCGCCCGCTCCACCTGGACGCCCTGGTCGAGTTCGCAGCCCGCGCCTATCGACGCCCCCTGGCAACGGCCGAGGCCGGGGAACTCCGCGGCCTGTACGCCCAACTGCGGCGGCAGGAAC
>JBBQML010000391.1:0-5374 GCA_038328885.1 Verrucomicrobiota bacterium
CGCCGTCCAGGAGGAGCAGCCCCACGGAGCCCCGCCGCATCGCGCCTTCGCGCCTTCGGAGGAGCGCGAGCGACTGCAGGCCTTCCTCACCGACTTCGCTATTGAGCTCGGCGACGAGGCGCCGCTCTCCTCAACGATCACCCGTGCCCTCAACCTCTTCAAGGCCGCAGAGATCCCGCCGGAGCGGTGGAGTGATCTGCTGTACCAGGCCCGCGGGCTCACCCAGGAGCACACCACCCAGATTCGCAAGACGGCGAGCGCCGGCGGGGGAGGCATCCGGCGCAAGAACAAGATGCCGTATTTCCTGGCCACGTTGGAGCAGCTCGTCGGGTTGCGGCCGGAGCGGACCCCGGCAGAGCCGGGTCATGATCGCTCCGCGTGACCATGGACCGGCAGGACCTCACCTTCCCGTAAACGACATATCCCTCACCCAGATGGCATGCGTTCTGGGTGAGCAAGGGTGTTGAATTAGAGCGTATGGGATATGTTGGGTGACTGCTTCCCTACACCCTCTCTACTCGAACACAACGCGTGATCGAACCGAATCCGTCTCCACTGCCCCGCAAACCCATACCGTTTGGCTGACCGTTTTGGTGTGCTTTTCAGCGGTACTCCTGGCGGTAGTGCGTGGGGAACAAGAAGGTGCTGCGCACGATCAGAGCAAGGGAGGAACAGCGCGCGGTGGCGCGCCGAACCGGAGCGGGAGGGGGGTTCTCCGGCCGCGTGGCTAAATCCCTGCTGACGAGGGGATTTGCCGGAGAACCCCCCTCCCGGCTTGCCTGCCGAGGCCGCTGCCGCGGCGGGCGCTGACGCGCACCGAACCTGCTCGAACACGGATCGTGTCCAACCAGGAGCAGGCATTCCGGGCTCCCCCCGAGGGGGGAGAGCAGGACCCCGCGCCGGCATTCCTCCCTTGGCCCTCCTTCCGGCGCGGGGAAGGGACTGGCTGCCGCGTGCGGACCGAGTAACTGCCGAGGATGAACCAGAGGGACAGCGGGAGAGGGAATCAAGGACGCGGATCAGACGGAGCTTCAGACGCCGGTTCACCAGCGCGCGGTTGGGGGGAGACCGCGGTGGCGTAGAACTCGCGCACGTCCCGGCGGCGCCCGGTGGCGGGGTCGGTCTTCGTCTTGGCATGCTCATAGGCGATGACTTCCACCGCCGTGCCTTTGTGGAGCACGCCCTCGAGGGCACGGGCCTTGGCATCGAAGACCACCGTCTGCCGCCACTCCGGCTTCTCCTGGCCGTCAATGGCCACGGCTACCGGGAACTCCATGACGAAACGCCCCTTCGGCGTCTGCTTGGTGCGCGGCTCCGTGCCCAGGCGGCCGGCATAGTGCACCCGCGGTTGCGTCTCGTGGTTGGCCCCAGTGTCTTGCGTGACCGTCTGTGAGGGCACAGCATTGCCGCTAGAGCTCTCCGTATCGGCAACAGGGGTCATCGCTCCATCGGCGGCGTTCGGCGCGTCTGCGAGCCGCTGATGACGTTCTGGCAGGGCTAGGCGGTAGGCCAGCGCACCCGTGGCTGTGACGGTGAGCAGATGCGCGCGGGACTGAAAGATCAGCCCGTCCTCACGCACAGTCGGTGCTGACTGCCGGAAGAATTCCTGCTGGGAATCGACCGTGCGGAGGCGAACGATACCGGTGTCGCGTTCGCGATGGGGCGGGAAGAGCTCGACGGTGACGGCACCGTCGGCCAGACCATAGCGGACGCCAGGACCGTGGGCGATGTCGGTCGCGACGTCTGGGTCCTGGCCCAAGGCGTTTGAGATCACGCCAATATCCCACCGTTCCTCGGGACGAGGCGGGACGGCGTCGACCTGTGGTGTGGGAAGCTCCCTGTTCAGCATGCGGGAACATCATACGCCAAGAGTTCAATGATGTAAATACTTATTAGATGTGCCGCAACCAGGGGAGTGCTGAGTGCTCCAGACACGCGTCGTTGCCCTGCTCGCTGTGTCTCCATTGCCGCCCGCTGAGGCCCGCGGCGAAGGCGATTCTGCGGGCATAGATTGTCCATATACGAGTGATAGGAGGAGAACTATCCCGGCCGCAGCCCCCAAACACGGATGTATGCGTTGCAATTGGTGGTACCGGCGGATCGCTCCACATCACAGGGTTCATCCGCTTTCGGTAGACTGTCGTTGGGGACAGGGGAGAGGGGATGCTGCAAATCATCGTCTCCGAGCCGCTTGGGGACTATCCGAAGGTTGAGCGGTCGTTCGCGAAGGCTGCGTTGTGGGCGGCTTTTCCGGCGGCGATCGTCTCGCAGACCGGAAAGATCCGCGCCGCCAACCGGCTTGCAAGTTGGATTGGCGGGAAGGATTCGGCGCCGTCGCTGGTGGGGTCCAACATCATCGATCTCTCGCTGCACATGGTGGGTGAGCAGCGGATCCCTCCAGAGTGCAATATGGGACTTCTTGTTAAAAAAGGCGAGGTTCTCGCTGGTCTTGACCCCCACCAGTCATCACTGGTTCCTGCAATTTTCCGGAAGTTGCGCGAAGAAACAGCGAACGCGGCGGCGATGAGCGCACAGCTCAAGGGTGCAACTTGTCCCATGTTCCGTTCGAGGCGCTCGTTCGACAAGCGCAGGCCGTGGCAATACCCCGTGCGGATGTACCCTCCGGCTGGTTTCACCGACAGGACGCTCCTGGAGTTCGCGGTCCTTGAGGTGCAGGTGGGCCGAGATCTCCTGATCGTCCTCGAACCCGACGACGCTGTGACGAAGGGCGTGATCGCGCAGGTCTACGCCGAGTACAACGAAGACGACTCAGACGGGCGGTACGTGTTTGGGCAAGCTGGCGTTGACATCGGTTTTCCTCAGGAATACAATAGAAATGACCTTACTAATCCAGAAATAGAGATAATTCCATTTAACGAAGCGGTGAGAGTTGAAATAGAATCAAGAAAAGAGAGTGTTGAGCCCGGTTCTGTTACGGGTGATTCTAGTGCGCGTGTTGGGTTGGCTACGGAGGCGGTGGAAACGACGCTCCTCGCCCTGCAACCAGACCAGACGATCAGCGTTCGCGACCGTAAGCGCATCGCCAGGGTCATCAACGCCGAAGACGTCACCCTCCCAGTCCACCCCGAACTCGGACCAGGGCACGGGTTTCGCCTGCGGGCTGATGCCGCTCCTGGACGCGTGACCCAAGTCGATGTTTATCAGAGACGGTCCACAGCGGAGCGTGCGGTGGTCCGCGTGCATCGAACAGACGACTTTGGCGATCCCTACGCGCCGCGGTACACGTTCGACGTTGGATATCTCCGCCAGGGAGCGGTCCCGGCTCTGGCCTTTCGCTCGGTTGATGACGATCTGCAACGGGTCGTGACCGTCCACATCGACGGTCGCTTCGACGAGGATGTCCGAATCGCGCAACCGGCCCGCGCTGTTGCCGTTCCCACGGCACTTAGGCCAGATAACGGCGAGATGACACCGCCGGAAGACGTGGCGCGCCAGTGGCTAACTATGGGCGAGGCTATTGCGCTCATGGACATCAGTTGGTCGTACGCCAGGAAACTTATAGCCGACGGTGCGCTCCATGCGACACGTCGCGGCAAGGTCTGGTTCGTCGATCCCAATTCTGCGAGGAGTTTTCAGCGCAAGCGCCTGCGACCCAGTGGGTGATTCGCTGCTCGACATCCACACCTTGATTCTTCATGTTAACATTTCCCGCACTAACTCAGAGTCATGGCCTTGCAATTAGTGTGATTTTCCACTATGTTGATATCGGTCCTCATTGCTGCCAGGCGAGCAGGGCCGGCGCACCGCGCCCCTCAGCATTCGTCGTCGTGCCTCTCCTCGCTGACCCGGTCGTTTGTCACCTCTTCTGATCGGGCGCAGGCCCAATGATTCGCCAGCAATTGGCCTGCAGCTAGCCAACTCTTGGCCGATCCCCGATCAGAGTCGCTCTGGATGACAACCAGAGAGCGGCACACTCACCTGAGATGCCGCAACGCCCAGAGATATGTGGAACTCGGAGGTGGTGATGCCCAGACTTGGTCAGCTCCTCTCAGCTTTGCTCGTCGCCCTCATCGGCGTGCTGGTCGTGCAGATGTTCCTCATCGCCGGCATGCAGCAGCGCTTGACGGCAACCGAGCGCACCCCTGCCACCGACACGGTGAAGCTTCTCGCACCGGTCGCCGATCCGCCGCCAGCGGTCGCGCCCATCGCTTCTGCTATCGCGCCACCGAGGACGTCAATGCTGGTGATCATCGTCACCGCGGGCGATCCGGCTCCAGCTCAGCCCGCGCCAGCGCCCATGCTCGCCCTGCCAGCGTCCACGGGGAGCGAGCCGCCGGCGTCGCACGATGGCGGGAAAGCCCTCATCGAACGCTTCATCGCACTCACCGGCACACCGCTCGGCACTATGCCGTCCACGCAGGAGGTCGCCTCATGATCCGGAAAGAAACCCGTATTTGCGTCACGCCGCGCCGCAAAGGCCGCCCAGCCGGCGCGCCAGAGCCAGCGGTGCTGTCGGCCGCATTGACGGCCGATCAGATCGACCTGAACACACAACTGCACGAGCAGGCGGCGCAAAGCGTCACGGCCACGCTGACGCGCATGCAGCAACGCACCCAGGCGGCGGCACGCAGCACGCCGGAGCTGGAGCCCTTTCTCACCGCCTACTTCGAGGCGGCCGGCTCCTCGCTCCTGCACCACACTCTCGACATCCTGAACGACCCACCGCGCGTGGCCCCGGTGCGTTCCGTGCCGCCGCCGCGCCGGCCGTACTGGCCGTTCTCGATCCGCCGTTTGATCCCCGTTCGCAAGCGACAGGAGCAGCCCGATGGTGCAGCGTAAACCCACCCCGATTCAAGCCGACATCGAACTCGTCACGGACGACGCGGCGCTGCTGCCACGCAATCCGATTTCCCGCGCGATGGGGCGGCCGAAAGTGCCCACCCGCAGCCGCATGCTGGCGGAGCGGCAGGCGACAGCCATGCAGTTCCAGAAAGACCGCAGCGCCTTCGCCATCACGAAGACGATGGAGGTCCACGACCACGCCTCGGCAGAAACGACGGCGTCGCTGCTCTATTCCAAGCACCTGGAGCGTGGATTTGGCGACGATCTGAGCGAGGACGAAGCGCAGTTCTACGCCGGGATGCGACAGATCGCCATGAATGCCTCCGGCACCATGACGGCCGAGGCCGCCGCCATCTTGGCCGAATTGGCGCGCGAGGGACGGTTGCCCTCAGATGACGTGGAGACTTGGGAGGTTCTGCTGCGGCTGGCGCAGGAGAAGCTGCTCGGCCTCCGCTGAGGAGATGGCGATGGAGATCATCCTGGTCGCGTTTCTCGCGCTGGTGCTGATCATGCTCATTCTGCTGATTCCCGCTGCCGCCACGAGACAGGCGACCATCGAGCACGAGCAGAC
>JBBQML010000392.1:0-5374 GCA_038328885.1 Verrucomicrobiota bacterium
CGATGTAGGTGCCCGCCGGGGCGAGGTCGTTGCCGATGACATCGATGAACGGGTTGCTGCTGTCGGTGGGTTGGGTCAGGACTGCCATGGTGTCGTTTTCCTTTCTTGGTTCACGGGTTGGTCTTCTGGGTCGTCGGTCGCCGGCTGGCTTCCGAAGTCTTTTGTTCCGCGCGCAGGGCGGCGCGGCGGCGCTGGAATTTCTCCGAGCTGAGGTAGGCCTCGATGTCCGAGAGCCGGTACCGGTTGCGTCCGAGCACGGACGAGGCGGGGATCTTCCAGCGGCGAAGGGTTTGGCAGGTGACACCGAGCCGTCGGGCGACCTGCGAGCGGGAGAGAAGCGGCTCGAACGTGAGCGGCTGGGAGCCGGGCTCGACCGCGACGGCCTGTCCGCGCAGGACCTGAAGGGCGCCTTCCTTGCGGGCCTCCGAGGCCGCCAGCATGATCTGAAGGAACTCCTCGACCCGGTTCATGGCTGGTCCTCCCCGAACCGGAAGCCGAACTCGCGGAAGAGATCCGCGACGGCTGTCTCCTTGCCCTCCTCGGCGAGGGCGAGAAGGTGGTAGAACCGGAGGCCCCGCTCCGTGGGAGGCAGGGGTTTCACCGGGGGTTTTGCCCGGTTCCGCTGCTTTCGCCGGTCGGTGATCTTCATCTCACCTACCCGGCGCGTGTCCCACTTTGGGCCAAAAAAGAGGGGGTAGCTTCGGCGCTACCCCCTCAACAGCAGTCGTTTGTGGAAAGTGGGACACTGAATCAAGGGTGTCCCACCCCTGTCCCGCTATTCCTGCCGGAGCACATCCAGGAGTTCATCCCGCACCTGCCGCCAGTTGTCCGGGTTCAGGGCTTCGAGGCCTTCCATTACCTCCCGCCAGAGATCCGGGCCGGGCGGCTCGGTCTGCGGCTGATGCTCGATGAACAGGTCGTTGAACTTCTGGATGGGCTCCTGGCCCACGCCCTTGCGGCGGATTTCGAGGGTGGAGTACAGCATCGCGTACACGCCCCCGCGTTCGGCGAACTGGCGGAGGCGTCGATCCAGCGCGGATTTCGACATCTTCAAGGTCTTGGCGGCGCCGCGCATGGAGCCAGCGGCGAGGATGACGAACACCCAGGCCAGAAAGGTGGGATCAACCCGGCGGGCGAACTCGGCCAGAACCCGGGCGAGGTTCTGCTTCAACGTCTCGTTCTCCTGGTTCAGGGCGACAACCCGCTCGGCAAGGGTGTCGAGGCGCGTGTCCAGGTGGTCCTTCAGCTCGTGGACCGGGAGGTCCCGCGGCGTCAGGTGGCGGCACGCGATGCCGCAACCGCCCTCGAACCGGCCCGGCCTCGGGGTCATCCGTTCGTTGAGCCCAACCCCGGACACCCCCGCCGTCGTCAACATCCGGTCGACGGATTCGCCGAGCGACGTGACCACCGCGCATCCCTCGGCGCCGGCTCGGGCGATGACGGCCTGACCTTGAACGATTGCGGTAGCGTCATCCTTCGCCTGCACCCAGAACACCCGCCGCCGCTTTGGCCCCTGCGTGCAGGTTCCCAGGCACTCGACGCCCGGGGTGACACTGCTGGAGGGCCCGTCGACCCCCAGCGCCGTGCGGAGGCGGTCCCGTAGGGCGCTAAGGTCGAGCCGGTACAGCAGCACGTCGGCCTCGGTCAATTCGGTGTCGTCGTCGTCGTCACAGAACTCGGGGTCCTCGGACGCCGCCCACCGGTCTTCGTAACGCCGCAAGCAAAGCATCCCACGCTCCGGATGAAGGTAGCTGCGGGCATACTCGCCCGGGCACGGGCTGAGCAATGAGCGCATTGCCTCGAAGTGGTCACGGAAAAAGAACTGCCACGCGGAGAGCGTGTCCTTGCGATCCTTGATGATGGCCAACGTGTTCCAGAAGGGCAGGTTCATGGGGTTCTCGGATCGATGCGGCTATTCACAAACCTCCGACGGCGGAGCCATTCCTCGACCACGATGCAGTCGCCATCCCGCTCATAGGTCAGGGACCGGCCTCGGTGGACGGTGATCCGCTCCCAATCGGTTCGCTGGCTGAGCCGGTAGCGGAACTTGGCGTAGGCGATGGAATGCGCCTCGGAAGGCAACAGCCTCATGCCGTATGGGTTGTGGTCGAACAGGGAAAAGTCCTCGTCCGCCTTCCACGTGATCCAGACGGCCGGATGCGCCGACGAGGAGAAGCAGATCTCGATTGGGTGGATCTCCGCCAAGCCGTTGATGTCCTCGCATTTGAAGATGGGTCCACACTCCCCAAGGAGCGGGTTCAGTTGGATCATCTTGGTCTTGGGGTCGAACACGTTGGCCTCGTCGAACAGGAGGTGGCCGAACGTGACCCGATACTGCATGTGGTCCCGGGCCCGGTTCGTGTTCAGCCGGAGATCGCCGTAGTCCTTGTGGTACACGACCGCGTCGTACTCCTCGGGGCGGAAGACGTGGGTGGTGGTCTTGCCGTCTTCGTCGAACCCAGGGTGGCGCTCCTGCTGGCCGGGGTACCGGACCAGGAACCAGATTTCCTTGGGATAGTCGTAGGGGACGATGTTCGTGCCCTTGCCGAGCCCCTCCCGGTTGGCGAAGTAATCCTCTAGCCGGGCCAGTGCTTCCGCGAGCCGCTCCGGGGTCGGGTCCCGGAACTGGGCGCGGAGGTCGCGGAGCATCGGGTTGTACTCATAGGCCGACTTGCCGTGGATCCGGGCGCCGGCATAGGCGGCTTCGAGGAGGTCCCGATTCCGCGGCCACTCGTGCAGCCACGCCTTCATCGCGAAATCGGCGCTGCTGGTGCCGTCGAGCCGGAAATCGAGCCGGCGCTTCCGGAACCGCGCTTCCCGCTCGATCCGGTCCTGCCCGCGCTTGGTTCCGAGGATGCTGGCGAAGAAGAGGACGTCATCGAGCTCGGCCGGGATGTCGCCGGACATGCAGGCCTCCTTGATCGCGTCGTAGTCGAGGGTCTCCCGATCTGGCGGGTCCAGGAGGGCCAAGCGCCGGGCCTGGAGGTATTCCGGGAACTTCCCCAAGACCGCGCACAAGAGGTTCTCGTCGAGCCGCTTGAGGGCTCGGACCGTCACGAAGCAGCGTTTCTTTCCAGGCATGCGTCTCCTCCTCCCGCCCTGCCGGCAAGGCCTGGGGCCATGTTGGTTGGAACGTAGTTTGCCCAAGCGGGTGGGACAAAGACTGTCCTACCGAGGCGAAAGTTATTCACAACCGGCGACGAATCTCTTCGACCCTGATGCGCGTGGGCATGCCGATTATACTTCACATGGTGAAAAATAACCGTCACTGCACCTGCGCGCTTCAAACTTGGAGAAGTAAACACTTCAGGAGCGATTTCGAGCAAGCCCAAGAAGCCAGCTACAACGCTACACCCAGGGCTCTAAGGTCGGATTCCATGGGTGATGAGGCGGATGACAGCTCCCCGACGTTCCTTCATCTTGGCGAAGAAGGTGGGGCAGGTTCGATCTCGGACGCGTGGTTGGCGGCGTCTCCAGTCTCTCGCTTCGGCCTGAACGGCGCGGCGGAGCAGGCCCAGCACGGTCGCGGCGACGGGATGGCGGATCAGACAGCGATCCTCGCCGGCGCTCACATCCAGGCGGTAATGGGTCCCGTTCTCGATCGACCAATACTGGCGAACCAGTTCGAGCAGGCGGACCGGGGTGACTTCTTCCGCCGTCAGGCTGGTGATGATCCAGTCGGTCTCCACTTCCTGGCGGCCGTTGTTCAATTCGCGGATGCGATCGACCCGCGCCACCAGGGCGACGTGGGGAAAGCCCATTTGTTCCGGCGTCGCTTCCCGCACCTCGATGCCACGCCACTCAATCCGTCCGTGGCCCTTCTCGACGCTCAGGTTTTCCGGAGGGAAAGACTCCGGAAGGAGTGGGCTAGCCTGTTCTTGGAGATCGCCCTGATTACCTTTGACGACCATGACGAAATCGCCGCCTCCGCGTTGGACGATGGCTCGGGCCGCTTCGACCTGCGTGTGCAGAGCATCCATCAGGACAATCGTGGCGTTTAAGTCCAGACGTTCCAGAAGCGTTTATCCGGCCGGAATCTCGTTACTCTTGTCGGCCACGACTTCGACTCCCAGGGGCCGACCGCTCCGCGCGTTGATGCCCCCGACCAGTTGAGTGTCCCCGCTGCCTCGCAACGCTTTGCCATCGAGCACCAGCACATCCCCGTCCGAGGAACCCAGTCGCGCCTTCTGCCAGGCCCAGAGGGCCTGCTGGAAGGCCTGCAACGGCGCCGCCTTGACGTCGGCACATCGTAGCGTCGCTGCCGAGGGTTGAACCAACACCGCAGGCTCGACCGCTGGGTGGGGGAGAGGCCTTCGGCAAAGACCGCGATCGCTCGGTGTCCGCCCTGTCCCCCGCTCAACAGAAAGGTGAACACGATCGTCAACACCGTTGCCTGCCGATGTCTCAGGCCCTTGTCTTCTCGGCTTTCGGGCACCCCCCCCCGATGCAACACCTCCCACAGACTCGACAACTCCTGGCGTGCCAACAAACAATGCGGATCCACCTCCTGGTGAAATATAATCGTCACTGCACAACCTCCTGTTCGCTCACCTCCCACGCCGGCGGAAGGCGACGTCCGCGCAAGGCCCGAGCCGCATTCTTGCGCAGCTACCGCACGAACAATTGCCGATCATGCACTTCGTAGAAATCCTGCGCCACGCGCTTGAACCCCGCCGTCGTCCCGATGGGAGTCCAGCCCGACGCTTTGTAGGCCGTGCCGCGGCGCCACTCCAAATCCACGAAACCTTCCACCAGCACGATCGGGTGTGCGTACTTGGCCTGCAAATCCTCCGATAATCGCGCCAAGTTAAATGCCATCGCCCGACTCGCCAGGTTGGGATACCCCCCGGTTCGCCCAGACGGCAGAAGCGCGCGTTATTCCCCACCAGATGGAGCCGCGCTCGACGCTGGTTTGCGTCCCCAACCCACGCAGCGGTCGCGGCCGTTGAGATGGTAGGCCGCAGCCGACCATCCCAGCAGAGCTAGCCACTCGCCCTGTTATTCGGCGACGTAGCGCAGTTGCTCCCCCACCATCCGTGCGCTCTTCAGGTAGTGGTGTTGGCACATCTACTGGGCCCACCGCGCTCCCTCCTCCAGGGTAACCAACCGAACCTTGATCTCCTCCAGCACCGCCGCCTCCGCGGGGTCCAAGGTCGAAACTCGCTTCCGGGACATGCGCCCGATGAAATCAGACTGCGTCCCGGTTGTTCCGCAAATCCTTCAACCCTCTGTCACTTCAATACTCCCTTCTCTCCTCAGGGCAGCCCTGTGCTACACCGCGCGCCACTCACATTGGGTTGATGTGCCCGGCTGAGGTGCCTTCGCCAGCGTCGCCCGCTCGGCGAAACCCAAGGAGTCGTCAGCGTAACTCGAG
>JBBQML010000393.1:0-5340 GCA_038328885.1 Verrucomicrobiota bacterium
ATCTGCTCGGGCACCAGGGTGCCGGGACCGCGAACCTGGCGGAGCATTTCGCCACGCTTGACGGTGTCGATGAGCACCGACGCGCGGTCGATGCCGGGAGCGGCTGGTTCCAGGCGCAGGACCAGGAAGGAGACCACCATCAGGGCGGCCACGGAACCGGTGGTGAGGAGCACCCGGCGTCGGCGGCGGGCACGGGCGCGGTCCGGTCGGGGGATATCCATCGAATTCCCCGCAGTCTGCCCAGGGCGGTTCCGGTCGAGCAAGGGAGCCATGAGAGAATGGGTGGCGCCGGGTGGCGTGGGGGGGCCGGGACGGGGGGGGAGTGGAGCGGTGGGGTTCAAGCGAGTGAGGCGAGTCACGCGAGCGGGGCGATGGGCTCGGCTGATTGGGGGTCATCCGCCGTGGGATGACCCGCTGCACTGGCTCCGGGTTGCAGGGCGCGTGCCAGTCGTGGAGGCCCCGGTGGTCGCGGCGGCCGGCGGCTCTGGGGATCGAAAAACCGGGGTTTCGGACCCTCCCCGGCGTTCCGACCGGGTGACTCAGCTGCTTTTGCGGCAGCGCATGTACCGGCACTGGAACCCTTCGTCTCGAAATCGGGACGATGTGGTGCCGGTCAGCGTGCCGGTGAGGGTGGAGGCGGGGTGCCTGATGAACTGGGGAGTCGTAACCGCGCGATGCAGCCGCGTCGGCCCTCCCGATTCTCGAGGGTGAGTCGACCGCCGTGGGCCTCGGCGATCTGACGGCAGAGGGAAAGCCCGATCCCGGAGCCCTTGGGCTTGGTGGTGAAGAAGGGCACGAAGAGGTTGGCCGGGTTGGCGATGCCGGGGCCGTCGTCCTCGATCCGGACCTCCACCTCGCCGGCGAGGCGCGACCAGGAGATGTCGATGGGCCAGGTTTCGGCTGGGGCCGGGGCGTCGGGGCGGCAGCGGGCCTCCGGGCCGGTGCAATCGAGCACCGCGTCGGCGGCGTTGCGCACCAAGTTGATGAGCAGTTGCTCGAGTTGGTCGCGATCCGCCTCGATGAGGACGTCGGGTCCGGCCGACAGGTGCACGGGGACCCGGGTCTCGAGCCCGGCGACCCGTTGGATCCAGTCGGCGACGGCGAGCGGAACGAGGCGGGGTGCGGGCAGGCGGGCGAGTTGCGCATAGGCCTGCATGAAGCGGCTGAGGGCCTCGGCGCGCGTGGAGATCAGGGCCAGACCATCGCGCACGTCCTCCTGCCAGTCCGGGGGTTTGGGTTCGCGGCGGCAGAGGGTTTCGAGGCTGGCGGCGACGGACTTGATCGGGGCGAGTGAATTGTTGAGTTCGTGTCCGAGCACACGCAGCAGGCGTTGCCAGGCCTGGCGCTCCTCATCGCGGAGGGCGCGGCTGAGGTCGGTGACCACGAGGAGTTGGTGTGGCCGACCGCCCTGGCGAAAGCCGGAGCGACGGAAGCCGAAGCGCCCCATGGCGCCGGGGAAGGTCATGGGCACCACCTTGGTGGGGTCGCCTTCGAGGGAGATCTCCAGCCCCAGTTCGGCGGCGGTGCGTCCGAGGAGTTGCTCCATAGGCCGGGCGAGCAACCGCTCCGCCGCACGATTGGCGAGTCGCAGGCGGTGGTGGTCGTCGAAGGTGAAGATCGCGGCGTCCAGCTCCTCGATGGCGGTCCGCAGCAGGGTGGACGCCTCGAGGGCCCCGAGTCGCTGTTCGCGGAGGCCATCACCCAGCGCGTTGATCTCGGAGGCCAGGGAACTCAGGGGGTCGCTGGCATGGGTGGTGTGGGGGCGGATCGAAAAGTCGCCATCCCTCATCGCGGCGATGACGTTGGTGAGCGTGCGCAGCGAATAGGAGAGGCGTTCCCGCAGGACGTAGGCGGTGACCGAGGTGACACCGAGCAGAAGGACCGTCGCGGTGATCCGGGTCCAGAGAGCGAAGTCCGTGGTCCAGAGCAGGGCGAGCGTGGTGAGGACGCCGGGCAGGGGCAGCAGCCAGGCGCAGAAAACAATGCGACGGTGGAACCCGACCTTGGCGACTTTCCGGTAGGGGGAAGCGAGGGGCATCGGGGGTGGGGGAACCGGGCCGCGGCAGACCCACTGCTCAGAGGTCGTAACGCTCGAGTCGACGGTAGAACGCGCTGCGGCTCAGGCCGAGCGCCTCGGCGGCCTTGAGCGCACTGCCGTCGAACCGGGCCAGTGCCTTCCTGATCATGAGCCTCTCGACATCCTCCAGGCTGAGGTCATCGATGCGCGGTTCGGACTCCCGAGGGGTGCGCAGGCCCAGGTCCGCGGCCTTGATGAAGGGGCCGGTGCCCATCAGCACGCCACGCTCCACCGCATGCTCGAGTTCGCGCACGTTGCCCGGCCAGTGGTGACGGGCCAGGGCCTGCAGCGCGGATTCGTCGAAGCCCTCGATCTCGCGCCGGTAGCGGCGCAGCTGCTCCTTCAGGCAATGCCGGGCCAGTGCGGGGATGTCCTCGGGGCGCTCGCGCAACGGGGGCAGGTGAATCTCGATGGTATTGAGCCGGAAGAGGAGATCCTGTCGGAACCGACCGCTGGCCACGTCCTGATGGAGGTCCGCATTCGTGGCGGTAATCAGGCGAACGTCGGCTCGTTGGGTGCGCGAGGAGCCGACCCGTTCGTACTCACCGGTTTCCAGCACGCGGAGCAACTTCGCCTGCTGGCCGAGGGGCAGGTTGGCGATCTCGTCGAGGAACAGGGTTCCCCCTTCGGCGAGTTCGATGCGCCCGACCCGGTCTGTCTTGGCATCGGTGAAGGCGCCGCGGACGTGCCCGAACAATTCGCTCTCGAACAGGGCCTCGGTGATGCCTCCCATATTGACGGTAACGATCGATTTGCCTGCCCTCGAGGACACGGCATGGATGGCCCGGGCGACCACTCCCTTGCCTGTGCCGTTCTCCCCGCTGATCAGGATGTTGGCATCCGAGGGGCCGATCCTGGCGATGAGCTCGAGGACCGGTTTCATGGCTGCGGATTCCGCGATCAGGGTGCTGCGGCCCCCGCGCAGAAACTCGTTCTCCGCCTGCAGGCGTTCGCTCTGTCGCTGGGATTTCCGGAGGGCGATCTGGTTCCTGACGATGGCCAGGAGCCGCGCGTTTTCCCACGGCTTCTGGATGAAGTCGCGGGCCCCGCGGCGCATGGCCTCCACCGCGAGGTCCACGGATCCCCAGGCGGTCATGGCGACGGCGGCAGGCGGGTGATCGAGCCCCTCCAACCGGGCCAGCAGGTCCAGGCCTTCCTGTCCGGAGGTGGTGTCACGGGTGTAGTTCAGGTCCATCAGCAGCACGTCGAAGTCGCGCCGCTGGAGGGCGGCGAGAACGGCCTGGGGCGAGGACACCGCTTCCGTCTCGAACCCCTCACCCTTGAAGAGGAGACGGAGTGCAGCCAGGACGTCGGCCTGGTCGTCGGCGATCAACAAGCGTCCCGAGGGGCCTGCCATTTCCGGAGTGTTGGGGGTTCCGTCCACCAGCGGCAAGCGGCAGAATCCGTGCCAGAAGCCCCCGGTGCCTCCACCGATTCGTGTTCGGGAGCGGATTCCGTCATTGAGCACCGGCGGGGTGCGCCTAGATTTCTGCCATGAAGTCCGGCCTCGACCGCCAGCAGATGCTCGACCTGTATTTCATGGAGGCGCGCTGCAAGCTGATCGACATCGCAGCGTTCCTCGACCGGGTGGACCGGGCCCCCGGGGCGGAGGATTTCCGCCTGGACGCCTTCCGGCAGGCTTTGCGGGAGTTGGCCGCGGGGGAGGTTCCGCGGGCCGAGCGGGTGCTACTCTCGCTGAGTGATCCCACGACCGAACCCATTCCCCAAGCGCCCGGAAAGGGGGCGATCGGGGCCTGTCCTGCGGCAGTGTCCGCGGCGAAGGCAGATGCCTGAGTTTCGGCCCGGGCCATTTTCGACGCGAACGAGCATGCCGTTGTTCTACGACTGCCAGCGGTGTACCGCCTGCTGCCGTTGGCCGGGGCAGGTGGTAGTGGAACGGGGCGAGATCGCCGCCTTGGCCGGAATGCTGGGGTTGACCGAGGAGGAGTTCATCCAGCGGCATACCCGGCTGCGGGTTGACCGGCGGGGGTTGGCTTTGGCGGAGCAGGAGGGAGGCTCCTGTGCATTCCTCGACGGCAGGGATTGCCGCGTGCAATCGGTGAAGCCTCAGCAGTGCCGGGATTTTCCCAATCGCTGGAATTTTCCGGGTTTCGAGCGCTTCTGTGCGGCGGTGGTGCGGGAGGTGGACGAGCGCGAGTACGCCCGGTTGGTGGGGGAGGCCACGGGTTGCTCGGACCGAACCAGCGTGGGCAAGCTCGGCGACACGGGTCCCCTCGGGCTCCCCGCTCCCTGCGTGTGAAGGCGCACGCCGGGGGCCGGGGAGGCTGGTGCGGGGCAAGATTCGGGTTGACAGGCTGGAGTCGGCGTGGGCCGTGGCGGCTTTTACCTTGCGAAAGGTGTTCTCGTTCTGATACTTCAGTTCGCGCATGGCAGCCATCGGCAGGTTTCAGCGCGGGGAGGAGATTTTTCACGCCAAGGTGGTGGATGGCGAGTTATTCAAGCTGAAGGGCGACGTCTTCGGCTCCCCCTCCTTCGAGAAGAAAGCCATGCCCGCGAAGGGGTTGAAGCTCCTCACCCCGGTGGCGCCCTCGAAGGTGATCGCGGTGGGGTTGAACTACGGGGATCACGCCCGCGAGTCCGGGCTCGATCTGCCCAAGGAGCCCTTGTTCTGGTTCAAGGCGCCCACCTCTCTGATCCCGGATGGTGCGAAGATCGAGATTCCGTTCGCCCCGCACCGGGTCGATTTCGAGGCGGAACTGGCCATTGTCATTGGCCGGCGCGTGCGGAACGTCACGCCGGCGGCCGCGGCCCGCTACATCTTCGGGTACACGGCGGCGCAGGACATCAGCGACCGGACCATCCAGCATTCCGAGAGCCAGTGGGCCCGGGCCAAGTCGTTCGACACCTTCACGCCGCTGGGTCCGTACATCGAGACGAAGATCGACCCGCATGACCTGTCGATCCAGCTCTTCCAAAACGGCCAGCTCCGACAGAACTCCAACACCAGCCAGTTGATCTTCAACTGCTTCGCCCTGGTGAGCTTCATCTCGACCAACATGACGCTCCTGCCGGGAGACGTGATCCTCACGGGCACCCCCAGCGGGGTGGGACCGATCCAGAGTGCCGACCGCCTGGAGGTTCGGATCCAGGGCCTGGCGCCGCTGGTGAACATGGTCAAGTGAACTAATCGCTTGGTTTTCCAACGGGGCGCGGAGCAACCTCCGCGCCTCTTTCATTTACGGCTATGCGCTGGACCCAGACCTTCATTCCAACCCTCAAGGAGGCCCCCGCGGATGCGGAGA
>JBBQML010000394.1:0-5311 GCA_038328885.1 Verrucomicrobiota bacterium
GCCCCGGCCCCGGCCCCGGCCCCGGCCCCGGCCCCGGCCCCACCGGGCTTGCGTCTCCGGCGCCGGGCCCGACGCCGGGGTGCGTGCCCCCCTCGAGTTCCTGGAGGATCTGCAGCACCCGATCGCCCCGCTCGATGGAGTCGTCGAGGACGAACTTGAGAATCGGGGTATGGCGGAGGACGACCGAATGACCGAGCTGGTTCTGGATGGGGATGGTGTTGTGCTGGAGGAGCTCGGCGCCCACGCGTTGTTGCTCGGCGGTGCCGATGACGCTGACGAAGACCTTGGCGGATTGGAGGTCGTGGGCCAGGCCGACGTCATTCACGCAGATGACCCCGCCCTGCTGGACTGGGATCTGTTGGCGGATGATCTCGCCGAGCTCCCGCTTCAGGAGCTCGCGGACACGTTCATAACGGACCCGTTGCATGGCGACTGGTCGGAGACGGGGCGGAGCCGCCGGGGGCGGCTTCGCCGGCGACTAGAGCTGCTGCGCCACCTTCTCGACGGTGTAACTCTCGATGACATCTCCCGGTTGGAAGTCATCGAAGCTGGACACCCGGATGCCGCACTCGAGGCCGGATCGCACCTCCGCGACCTCGTCCTGATAACGCCGCAGGGTGCCGAGGATGCCGTCGTGGATCACTTCCTTGCGACGGACCACTCGAGCCTTGCCCTTGATGATGCGTCCATTGAGGACCATGCAGCCGGCCACCCGGCCGCCCTTGGAGAGGTCGAAGATCTGCCGGACCTCGGCGGCCCCGAGCGTGACTTCCTTGAGTTCCGGATCGAGCAACCCGGCCATGGCCAGGCGGACTTCGTCGATCAGCTCGTAGATGATCTCGTACTGCTTGATCTGGACCGCCTCGCGCTTGGCGGCGGCGGGCACGCCGTTGTCCAGACGGGTGTAAAAACCGATGATCACGCCCTTCGCCGACGCGGCCAGGAGCACATCGCTCTCGGTGATGGTGCCCACCGCGCTGTGGACGATCTCCAGGCTGACCTTGTTGCTGTCGATCTTCTTGACGGCCTCGACGATGGCCTCGACGGAGCCCTGGGTGTCGCCCTTGATGATGACGTTGAGGACCTTGGCAGACTGGGCCTCGATCGCCTTGAGGAAATTGTCGAAAGTGACGCGGGGTCCGCGTTCGCGGCTGGCGGCCTTGATCTCCTCGGCGCGTTCCTCGGCGAGATCGCGCGCCTCGCGCTCACTGGCCACCACGCTGAACTCCAACCCGGCCTCCGGCACGCCGTTCAGACCGAGCACCTTCACGGCGACCGAGGGCGTCGCCTCCTTGATCCGGTCGCCCTCCTCGTTGATGAGCGCGCGGGTGCGCCCGTAGAACTGCCCGCACAGAAGAATGTCACCCTGCCGCAGCGTGCCCTTGCGCACCAACACCGTGGCGGTCGGGCCGCCCGGTTCGAGACCGGACTCGATGACATTTCCCTTCGCCCGGCGGGTCCAGTTCGCCTTCAGTTCCAGGATGTCAGCCTGCAGGACCAGCAGGGAAAGCAACTGGTCGATGCCCTTCTTCGTCGAAGCCGAAACATCGACGTAGATCGTCTGGCCGCCCCATTCCTCGGGGACGAGGCCGTGCTCCTGCAACTGCTGCCGGGTGCGCAGCGGGTTGGCCGCGGGAAGGTCGCACTTGTTGACCGCGACCATGATGGGGACCTTCGCCGCCTTGGCATGGTTGAGGGCCTCGATCGTTTGCGGCATCACGCCCTCGCTGGCTGCGACGACGAGGATGACGATATCGGTGACGTTCGCGCCCCGGGCCCGCATGGCGCTGAAGGCGGCATGCCCAGGGGTGTCGAGGAACGTCAACTGCTGGAGCTCCGCGGGCCGCTCGGGATGCGGCACATGGATCGTATACGCCCCGATGTGCTGGGTGATGCCCCCGGCCTCCTTCGCCGCCACGCTCGACTTGCGGATGACGTCCAGGAGGGTGGTCTTGCCGTGGTCGACGTGCCCCATGATCGTGATCACCGGCGGCCTCAGCTTCAGGTCTTCCGGCTTGTCCTCACTGTCGACTTCGACCTTCTTGACCGGCGCATGGACCTGGCCCCCGCCCTTCTCGCGTCGCTCAACCTCGAAACGGAACCCATGCCGCGCAGCGATGAACTGCGCGACCTTCTCGTCCACGGACTGGTTGAGGTTCGCGAAAACGCCGATCTCCATGAGGTCGTGGAGCAGGCGGTAGGCCTTGATCCCCATCAACTCCGCGAGATCGCGGACGATGATCGGCGGCTTGAGGCTGATGATGCGGCCTTCCGTCGGGGCCACGTAGGCCGGGAGGGCGGGCGACTTCGGGGGCGGCGGAGTGGCGGGCGGCCGGACCGGACCGGCAGCCCCCGGGGGTGCGAAACGCGATGGACCGCTGGAGGGACCCCCTCGACCCGCGGGAGCGAACGGCGGGCGACCACGCGGCGGCTCCAACCGACGGCCCAGGGTTGACTCCGGGCGACGCGGCGGCGGCGGCGGCGGCGGTGGCGGGGTGGGTGGCCGGCCCCCCGGACGGCCGCGGAGCGGCAACTCGATCCGACCCACCAACTCGCCCAGGCCCGGAATACGCGGGGGCGGAAGTGCGGGAACGGGGGCTGAGGCAGGGGGCGGAGTGGGCGCGGTCACCGGTGCGGCTCCCGAGGTGGAACTGGGTGTGGCCGGGGGTGCCACGATCGGAGCCGTCACCGGCGGAGCAGCGCCGGAAGGCGGCGCGGCGGGAACCGGCTGGGGCGGAAGCGGCTCAACCGGACCCGGCACGGCCGGAGCCGAGGGAACCTCGAGGGACGCGGTCTCCGCCTCCGGGACCACGGCCGACACGGTGGCCGCCGTGGGGGGTGGCGGCACGGGTGCGGGCGTGCTCACGGGTACCTCGCTCGGAGCCGCGGGATGGACTTCGGCTTCCGCCGGCGTGGCGGCCGGAGCCGGGCTTGCCGTCGGTTCAGCCCCGACGACGGCCACGGCCGCGGACGCCGGGCTTCCCGCAGGCACTCGAAACTCAGGGTGCGGCCCCGGAATGGTCGGGGCCGGACCCGGACTGACGGCCTCGGGGCCCGTCGCGGTGGCGGGAGAGGGGGCGGCATCGGCAGCGACCGGGACCTCGGTGGCGGGCGGCCCACCGGTAGGTGGATGGGCGGCCGGTGGTGCGCCGGCCTCGACGCGGCCGGAGCCCTCAGCGGGCGTGAGCCGCATCGGCTCGAGAACCTGCTCCAAATACTCGGCGGTGATCTTGTCGAGGGTGCTGGACGCAACCTTGGCGTGGCTGATACCCAGCTCCTTCGCCTTCGCGAGCACTACCTTGCTCTCGAGACCAAGCTTGCGGGCGATGTCGTAGATGCGAACGGGCATAGAAAATCAACGTGAACCGGCATGTCCCGAAACTCCCGGGCACGGCCCGGGAGCCACCCCCGAGTTTAGGGGGTTTCGGGTGCTTCCGGGGAGCTACCGCCCTGTCGACGCGCGGCCTCCGCTTGGACGGCCGCCAGAATAACCACCGCCTGCTCGCCGATATCCGGATTGGCTTGCAGATCGTCCACTTCCGCCTGGACGAGATCCTCGAAAGTGTGGAAACCCATGTGAACCAGGGTGCTCGCCTGCCCCTCCTCGAGACCGGGGATGGCCGCCAACCCCTGGATTGCCTCGGCGACCCGCTCATCGAAGCCCAGCACCGGAGCGACCCGCTCCTCCTCGATGTCGACGTACCATCCGGTCAGCTTGGACGTCAGCCGGGCGTTCTGCCCGCGCCTGCCGATGGCCAGTGAAAGCTGGTCGTTGGAGACGATGATCTTGATCCGCTTGTTCGGCTCATCCACCTCGAACCCCTTGAGCTTCGCGGGCGAGAGGGCGGCGTTGACGTAAGCCCGGATATCCGCCGACCAGGGGATGATATCGACCTTCTCGTTGTTGAGTTCGCGGACGATGTTCTTGACGCGCTGGCCGCGCAGGCCGACGCAAGCCCCCACGGGATCCACCTTGGAGTCCCGCGAATGGACGGCCAGCTTGGTCCGGTAGCCCGGCTCCCGGGCGATGGCCTTGACCTCGATGGTCCCATCCGAGATCTCGGCGACCTCGAGCTGAAAGAGCTTCACCACGAACATCGGGTCCGCCCGGCTCAGAATGATCTCCGGGCCGTGGATGGTGGTCTCGACCGCCTTGACGTACGCGCGGACGCGCTCGCCAGGCTGGTATTCCTCGGTCGGAACCCGCTCGCGATTGGGCAGCAGCGCCTCATACCGGCCCAGGTCCACCACCACATCCGAACGCTCGAAACGCCGCACCACACCACTGACGATGTCGCCAACCCGATCTTTGAACTCCTCGAGAATCAGCTGCTTCTCCGCCTTGCGCAGCTGCTGCATGACCGCCTGACGAGCGTTCTGCGCCGCGATGCGGCCAAAATCGCCCGGGGTGACTTCGACCTCGATCTCGTCGCCGATCTGCGGGTCCGGCTTGTGCCTCCGCGCCTCGGCGATGGAGATCTGGTCGTGCTTCGAGATGATCTTGTCGCTGACGATCAGGCGAGCGAAGGCCTTGATGGTACCGGTCTTGGGGTCGATGCTGCACCGCAGATCGCGGGCCGGGCCGACGGCCCGCCGGGCGGCGGACACCAGGGCCTCCTCCACGGCACGCACCAGCACATCACGGCTGATGCCCTTCTCGCGCTCCCAATACTCTAGAACCGCCAGCAACTCTGCGTTCATATGTGTCGACCAACCAGCCCTCTGGAGAACAAAAAAGCCGGTGGATAACCGACTTCTCTCGCTGGCGGACCAGCCAGTTGTCCAAGATGCGGGCAGGCTAGGTAGGGGCTGAAACGAGCGTCAAGCGTCAATTCCCCCGCGACCCGTCGCAGCACCGCGACCGCCCGGTCAGACTCTGCCATCCGCCGACTGGCGTCCAGCCCCCGCTTGGCACAACCTCCCCGACGCCGCGCCAGTCCGCCCGCAGCCCCAAACACCCCAACCCCACCCATGACCACCCCACCCACCACCGGCCCCGGCCCCGGCGACCTTTCCCGTCGCGCCTTCCTCGGTTCCGCTGCCACTGCCACCGTCGTCGCCTCCCTGGCCACCCCCGGCTGCACCACCCCATCCGGCCGCGAATCCCCGGCCGGGGCTGCCGGCCGGCGGCCGTTGATCGTCTCCACCTGGCCCGTCGGGAAGCCGGCGAACGAGAAGGCCCTGGAAATCCTCGAGGGTGGCGCCCCCCTGCTCGACGCCGTCGTGGCCGGGATCTCCGTCACGGAACAGGACCTCTCGGTCTCCTCCGTCGGCGCCGGCGGCACGCCCAACGCCGAGGGCGTCGTCTCCC
>JBBQML010000395.1:0-5306 GCA_038328885.1 Verrucomicrobiota bacterium
GGTGGAGGTCTTCCTCGACGGCCGCTCAGGAGGCCGGTACCCGCTCGAGGCCACCTCGGGGCTGTTCGTGGAACTGGGGGCTTACGGCCGGGCGGTGGGCGATTCAGCCCAGGCCGTCTTCGACAACGCCCGGATCGAGTATGTGCTCCCGTGTGTCACGGTTGCGCCGCAGGCGGCGACCCTGACCCTGGCGGACACCGGGCGTCAGGCGACCATCACCGTGCCGCAGCTCCTGAACGATTCCGCGGCCTTGACGGTGAACGTGGTGAGCCGAAACCCGGCGATCGCGGTGCCGGCCGGGGCCGTCGGTGGCACGCTGAACCTGACCTTCGCCGCCGGAGCGCCCAACACCCAGACGATTACTGTCACCCCGCTGAGCAAGGGGGCGACGGTGTTCGATCTCACCACCAGTGCGGGGGCTGCGGCGTGCGTAGCCGGATCGCTGGTGGTGGATGTCGTGGCGGTGCCCCAGGTGCTGCTCACCGACGACTTCCTGGGGGCGGCTTTCGATGCGACGAAGTGGAGCCAGGACGAGACGCCGTTCGAGACGGGAACCTTCACGGCGGACTCCGCGATCACGGTGTCCGGCGGTTCGGCGCGGTTCTCGGTCATCTCCGAGAGTCCGCTGTGGCCTGGCCTGGCCTTGTTCACGGTGCCGACCTACACGGCAGCCGCGACGACGCCGGTGACCTTTGAAATCGACCGGGTGAGTGTGGCATTCGACCTCGTCACCGGCACGGGCGCCGAGCAGCGCACCGGGGCCTGGGTGCGGGAGGCCTCGGGCAGCTTCGTGTTCCTCAGCGACTACCTGGCCCACGACGGCCGCAACTTCGGTTGGCGTTACAACAAGCAAACCGGCGCCGCGAATGACAACCCGATCGGGGACGGCGTGAACATTGCGGCCTTCGATGGCGGGACGTTCGACAACCGGGGTCGCCACCGCCTCAAGCTGGTGGCCAATGGGGCGACGGTGAAGCTGTACGTGGACGACGTGTTCGGCGTCGAAGTGCCCTTCGCCTACTCGACGGGGCTGACGTTCGGGTTCGGGGCCTATGTGGACGAGGCGGGGAACGTGGTGCGGGGCGAGTTCGACAACGCCCGCGTGCTGGGAGGCGAGGACACCACGCCTCCTGCCCGGCTCAGCGCCTCGCTGCAGGGTGCCAACGTGGTCATCACCTGGACCGGCACGGGCGCGCTGCAAGCCACCGACGCCGTGGCGAATCCGGCGTCGTGGCAGGCGGTGACGCCAGCCCCGGCGGGGAATACCTACAACGTGCCGGTGGGCGCGGGTGGGACTCAGAGGTTCTACCGGGTTGTGCGCTAGGGGTGTTTGGGTTGCGCTCCTGACCACAAACCGGCTGCCCCGCACGCTTCACGGCGTGCGGGGCTTGTGCTTTGCTACCCTGCATGAGTGCACGCAAGAGCCGCTGCTGCTGGGCGCGACCAGGGCGGAATCCCGGGGTGGCGCTGCTGGCGGCGGCGCTCCTGGTCGCAGCGAAAGGCGGTTCCGAGGCGACGGAAACCTCCCGGAAACCGCCGGTTGAATCGAAACCGGGAGTGGCTGCCAGCGCGGAGCACGCCTTCGCGGTGGAGTTGTTGGGCGCCCGTCAACGCCAGCAGGTGATCGCGGCCGCCACCTATGGAGCCTACCACGACTTCCGGTTCACCGATGGCTGGCGGGAGAGCGGCATCCGCTTTGAGCACCGGGCCGTCGAGGATGCCGGCCGCACCTATCAGGCGGCGCACTATGACCACGGCAACGGGTTGGCGGCGGCGGACGTCGACGGCGATGGCAGGACGGACCTCTTCTTCACCACCCAACTCGGCTCGAACCAGCTCTGGCGCAACCTTGGCGGGGGACGCTTCGAGGACATCACGGAACGCGCCGGGCTGCGGTCGGCGGATCCCATCGCCGTGGCGGCGGCATTCGGCGACTTCGACAACGACGGGGATCCGGACCTGTTCGTGAGCAGTGTCCGGCGGGGCAACCGGCTCTATGAGAACCTGGGTGACGGCCGGTTTCGGGACATCAGCGATGCGGCGGGGGTGGGCTACTCCGGCCATTCCGCGGGCGCGGTGTGGGTGGATCTCGACCGCGATGGCCGGCTCGATCTCCTGGTGATGAACGTCGGGTCCTTTACCCGCGAGGAGACCGGGCCCGGCGGGTTCCACCGGGCCCGGCCGGACGCTTTCCAGGGGCATCTCTTTCCGGCGCGCACCGAACTCAGCCTGCTCTACCACAACGAGGGGGGCGGGCGGTTCCGGGAGGTCAGCAAGGCGTGGGGGTTTCGCGACACCGGTTGGACCGGCGACGCCACGTTCGCCGATCTGAACCAGGACGGCTTCCCGGATCTGTACGTGGCGAACATGCAGGGCGACGACCGGTTTTACGAGAACCAGGGCGGGAAGCGGTTGGCCGAGCGGACCGCCGCGTATTTTCCCAAAACTCCGTGGGGTGCGATGGGCGTGAAGTTCTTCGATGCGAACCAGGATGGCCGCCCCGACCTGGTCGTCACCGACATGCACTCCGACATGACGCAACCGCAGACGGAACTGGCGCTGTCGTTCGGGCGCGAGGTGGAGACCGCGAAGAGCGATCCGTGGTGTGCCGTCCAGTGGCCCGAGTCGTACTACCAGGGGTCGGCGAACAACCTGTTCGGTAACGCGTTCTACCGGGCCGCCGGGGATGGGAAGTACGCTGAGCTGTCGGAGGCGCTGGGGGTTGAAACCTACTGGCCGTGGGGCGTGAGCGTGGGTGATCTGAACGCCGATGGCTTCGAGGACCTGCTGGTGACGGCGGGGATGGGTTATCCCTTCCGGTACGCCATCAATTCAGTGCTGTTGAACGAGGCGGGGACCCGGTTTCTGGGGAGCGAATTCGTGCTGGGTGTCGAACCCCGCGCCGACGGACGGACCGAAAAACCATGGTTTACCCTGGACTGCGGGGGTGCGGACCGGGGGCACGCGCTCTGCGCGGGGCAGACGGGCAGCAAGGAAGTCTGGGGCACGCTGAGCTCGCGATCGTCGGTGATCGTGGATCTCGATGAGGACGGCGACCTGGACATCGTCACCCACGATTTCAATGACCGGCCGCAGGTGTTGTTCAGCGACCTCGCGGCGCGGAGGCCGATCCGGTTTCTCAAGGTCCAGCTTACGGGCACGGCTTCGAACCGGGATGCCCTGGGGGCCACCGTCAGCGTGCGGGCCGGTGGGCGGACGTGGACCCAGTATCGGGACGGCAAATCGGGCTACCTCGGGCAGAGCTCGGTGCCGCTGTACTTTGGTCTGGGGGATGCGGCGGCGGTGGAAGAAGTGACCGTGGTCTGGCCGGCGGGCGGGCGGCAGGTGGTGACGAACGGGATTCCGCGGAACGGGGTGCTGCGCTTGGTGGAGGAGGCGAAGCGCTGAGGGGGGCGTGCCGGGTGGTCGCAGCCATCCAACCCCAGAGCGGAGGCTCCACCCCCTGCGCTCATCGACCCGCCAGCAGTCCGACCAGCGTGCAGGCGATAGCGATGACGGCGGCGATGAGGGATTCGCCGGCGATGAAGCCGGAGGCGATGGGCACCGCGTAGGTGTCGGCCTGGCGCGTCCTCCACTTCGACCAGACCCAGACCAGGGTGGCGCCCAGGGCGAACGACAGCGAATTCTGGAAGACCACGACCCACGAGAGACCGAGGCCCATGGCGGAGGGGAGGTAGGGCTTGGCGCGCGGCAGGAGTTTTTCGAGAACCGGGATCAGGATACCCACCAACGCCCCGCAGACGATCAGGGTGAGGGCGGTTTGCGGGAGGGAACCGATCCCCTGCGTGAGCAGGTCGGCAACGGCCTTCCACATGTTGGTGGCCGGCGGGTTGAAGGCCTCGAGCTTCTCCCTGGTGGGCACCATCAGATACCACGCGGGCACGACGGCGATCGTGCCGACGAACACGCCGATGAACTGGGCGAGGAACTGCTTTCGCGGGTTCGCGCCGAGCAGGTAGCCGCTCTTCAGGTCGGTGAGCAGGTCGGCGGAGCCCATTCCGGCCGCCGACGTGGCGCCGGCGCTCATCAGGTTGATCACGGTATTTCCCGCGGCGCCGGGCAGCGTGGCGAAGAGCAGTTGCGTGATCTTGCCCATCGCGCCCGTGGGGGTGGTGTCGGTCTCACCCGTGGCCCGGCAGCAGACGAGTGAGACCACGGTGGTCAGGAGCACGGCGATGATCCCGAGCGGGATGGCCACCTGGAACGCGAGCCAGAGCACGGCGACCATGCCGATGCCGAAGGGGACCAGCCCGGCGATCAACCAACTGCCGGGCACTTCGATCCGGGCCATCTCGGGGTTGCGCGCAGCACCTGCTCCGCCCCGGAAGCCGGAGAACGCGCGGGCGATGGTCCGCCAGTCGAGGGCGAGGGCGGTCAGGCTGGCGAAGACCATCACCGACGTTCCACCCCAGAGGCCCCAGCGGATCGGGTTGAAACTCCCATCGGGGCTCAATCGGAAGGCGGGCACGTATCCCGCCACGCCGGCGTGCGCGGCGTCGTAGGAGAGCATGGCCGGGGCGACGAAGTAGTAGAGCAACACCGCCCCGCCCAGCATCGAGAGTCCCACGCGGAGTCCGACCAGCATGCCGGCGCCGATGAGCAGCACGCTGGGTTCGAAGGCCAGGCCGGCCATGCCGCCGCGGGCGAGCGGGTTGAGGAATCCGGTGAAACCGAGCACCTCGGGGAGGCTGAGGACTTTCTGGAAGCTCTTAAGCCCGGCGACATTTCGGCCGGTCTCGGTCAGCACGTCGACCAAGGTTCCGTAAGTGCGGAGGAAACCCACCACGATGCTCGCGGCGAGGGCCCACAAGAGGCCATAGGCCTT
The DNA here is from genome assembly GCA_038328885.1 of Verrucomicrobiota bacterium. Taxonomy (GTDB): domain Bacteria; phylum Verrucomicrobiota; class Verrucomicrobiia; order Limisphaerales; family CAIMTB01; genus CAIMTB01. The sequence continues at coordinate 4,847 of JBBQML010000395.1, forward strand.
GCGCAGCGCTTCCTGCCCCGCGGTGTAGAGGCTCCGCAGGGTCTCCGCGGCCGCGGTCCCGGTGGGGAACGGGAGTTGCTCGTAGTTGATCATCTGCCGCTTCATCGGCACCGCGATGAACACGCCCAGCGCGGCGCTGACCAGGACGAAGCTGCTCAACACCCACCAGGGTTGGTGATGGCCCTGGACGAGGAGCAGGGCGCCGAAAGCCACGCCGACGGTGGCGCCGGTGGAGTAGCCCGCCGCGGATGCGCAGGAGGCCATGCAGTTGTTCTCGAGGATGCTCATCTGGCTGAGGCGGCCCCCGGTGAGGGCGCGCAGGGTGTTCCAGAGCACGAACGAGAGGACCACGGCGGTGACCACGACTCCGAACGCCCAGCCCAGTTTGAGGGTGGTGTAGAGGTTCGACGCCGCCATGAAGAACCCCAGGAAACTCCCCATCAGAATGGCGCGCAGGGTC
>JBBQML010000396.1:0-5293 GCA_038328885.1 Verrucomicrobiota bacterium
GGCTGCTGCGCGCGGCCCCGGGACTCGTCATGCCCCCGGCGGTACTCCTCCCGAAACGCGAAGTCGAGCCGGTGCGACCGGTGGTACCCGTCGAGCCAGGCAGCCCGGTCGCCGCGCCGCCGGTCGCGCCGGAACTGAATCCGCCCAACCGGTTGCCAGAGCGTGAACCGGAGGACGGCGATCCGGTGACCACGCTGTTCAGCGTGTCGTAGATCTCGTCCACCTTGCCGTAACGGATGGGAATCACCTCCAGCTTGTAGTCGAGCTCGACGGTCACATCGAGCTCCTTGATCAGCTCGACCATGCGTTTCACGTTGGCCGACATGTCGCGGAGGATGAAGAAGTTCTGGTCATCGAAGACCAGGACCGAGTTCTGCACCTTGCCGGACGCGAACTGCTGGACCGCCTGGGCGATGTCGGCGGGCTTCACCTGGGTCACCTTGACCATCTTGGTGACGAAGGAGCCGAGTTCGGAGAACTCGTCGGCATCCTCATCTGAGGGCTTGGCCCCCTCGGTCGCAACCTGCTGGCTCGGGACCACCTTGAGGAACTTTTCCCCGACGGGGATGACCGAAATGGAATTGAGACCCAGGACGGCGTTGAGCGCCTCGATCGCCTCCTCGCGGGTGAGGTCCTCGAACTTCAGGTTGATCGGGCCTCCGGCGAGTTGCGGAGGACGGAGCAGCACGCGGCGCACGAGTCCGGCATAGATGTCGAGGGTGGTCTCGAGCGGGGCGTTGGGCAGACTCAGGGTGACCAGGTCGTCATCGGCCAGCTCGCGGGCCTCCTCTGGAGTCATGCTCGCCTCGCCTTCGATGACTTCGGCGGCAGGTGCTCCCGGCGCTCCGGCCCCTCCGGCACGGGTGGCGGCGGGACCGCCCACGGCTCCCGGAGGGACGCCCGCGGGCCGGCCGGCGGGCCCGATTCCCGCGGCACCGGGGAAGCCGGCGGCGGCAGCGCCGGCGCCCCCTCTCAGGCGGGCAGGCAACTGCCGAAAACCCGGGCCGGTGGCACCCGCGGGCGACGTGGGCACCGGGATGGGGAGCGTCGTCGGGGAAGGCACGGAGCCCGGCGGCTGGGCCGCGCCGGCGGCGGGAGTCTGGGCTGAACCGGAGGCCGGCATCAGGAGCGCAAGGCCAAGCAGGAGCCGGACCAGCGGGGGAATGGGGTTCATACGCGGGAAACTTGGACTTCAGGAACGCGAGGCAGCCGGACCGGCGGGGGGGATCGTGCGCGGCTCCGGACGGGCCGGCGGCGGTGCGGCATTGGTGCGCACGGAAGGCATCCGCACGGCGGCGGTCCCCCGGTTGGTGGAGACGGCCCCGGCACCGGGTGACACCGGCGGAACGGGGGTAATGGTCGACGGCGCGCCCGGAGCAGGCTTCGGGGCTGCCTTCTGCACGCTGGCGACCAGCTTGAGGGTGCCGATCAGGTTGGTCTTCCCCTGGGAACGGGTGTCGAAGCCACCCGGGGCCAGCGTCAACTCCTTCACCCGGATGGTGGAATTGCTGGCCCCCACGCGATAGAGGAACTCCACGAACTGCTCCTCGGTGCCACTGACCTGCGACATCGTGAGACCGATGGCTTCGAAGAACGCGTTGGTGGCCGTGCCGGTCTTCTCCGGCAGCACTTCGCCCCAGCGCGGCACCGAGAGCCCCAACTCGCGGGAGAGCCGTTCCATGTCGCTGCGGAACAGGATCCGTTCCTCGCCCGCCGGCAGGACCGAACCAGCCGCCTGGAGCTTGCGCAGGATCACCTCGTAAGCCGGCCGGCGATCGACTTCCTTCTGCTGCAGGTCCCGTTTGCGCTCGAGCGTGGCAATCTCCTCGCTCAAGAGCTTGAAATCGCCGAAGCGCGGCCAGAAGAGCCAGTAGTTCAGGACCACGAAGACCACGGCGAAGATGACGACCACCAGTCGTCGTTCGGCCGGGGTGAGTTTGAGGCGATCGAAGAGTTCAAGCATGGGTCACAGCTCCGAGCGTCGGAGGGTGCAAACAAAACTCCATTCGGTCACCCGCGCGCCCTGGATGCTGCGGACGACGGTCGGGCGGAGCTGCACTTCGCTGAAGAGGTTCGTGTTGCCGACCACCTTGCGGCGCAGCGCCTGCCAGTACTCCGTGATGCGGCCGTCCTGGTCCGAGGGAGCGGTGCCCGAGAGCGACACCGATTGTCCCCCCGAAAAGGCGAACTTCTCCAGGGTCAATTCCTCGGGCATGACCTCCACCGCGGCGAGCCAGCTGTCGATCGCGGCGTAGCGCAGGTTCATCGTCTCCTGCAGGACCTGGGTCTGGGCCTTCACCCGGAGGGTGTTGGTGTACGCGCCGGTGACCTCGGCGAAACGGTCGGCAGCCTCGCCCTGCCGGTATTTTTGCACCTCCACCGCCGCGAAGTAGATCAACAGGCCGACGACGTAGATGGCCAGGATGGCGCCCAGGCCGCCCATCCAGAGCCGGTCGGTGAACTGCTGGCGATACCGGACGGCTTGTTCGGCGGGGAGCAGGTTCGCTCGGGGCTCGCCCGCCACGGTGCGCCGGGCAATCTCCGCCGCAACCGCCGCGTCCCCGGGACGCGCGACCGGGGTGAGCGGCACGCCGAGGGCTTGTTCCAACGGCCCGCGCCAGACGTCCAGCGTCGCGTCCTCGGCGACGAGGTGCACCTTCAGGCCGGCGGGAAGCCAGCCGTCCATCTCCGCGGCCCAGGCCAGCCGGTTGAGTTCCTCCACCAACTGGCGCACCCAGCGATCGTCCGCCGCCAGGTTCACAAGGGAGAGGGAGCGGAGGCTGCCGCCCGCCGCCCAGCCGATCAGGCACCCACGGCTGGTGCTGTTCGTGAAGGGAAACAGGTACGCCCCGTCGGCCGCGAACGACGTGCCCACGACCGTCTGCAAGAGGGGCGGTTCGACGCGATCCGCCTGGAAGCCCCGCTTCTCCAGGGAGAGGAGCAGGTTGTCGATCGCCTCACGTTCCGCCACCAGGACGAGGACCGAAAGGGCGCCGGCGGGACGGTCCGGCAGGATCTCGTAGCTCCAGGCCACCTGGGAGGGAGGCAGGGGGGAGAGCTTCTCCAATTGAAGCTCCAACATGGCCGGGACCTCCGCAGGGTCGTCGGTCGGGAGCCGTACCAATTGCAGGAAGACGGGAAGGTCCCCGGTCCAGGCGATGTCGACGCGGCGCCGGAAAAGCTGCCCCCACTTCTTGGCGCCCACGGCGGGAGGGACGGGCTTGTCCGCGGCGAGCGAAAGGTCGCCGGCCGGCCGGGCGTCAGCGCCGATAAACGACCAGATGCGGGTCTTCCCATCCGCCTCATGGAGGAGGTTGCAGCCGTGGATGCGGGGCGGGCGCGGGGCTCGGGCCATGGCGGGATCAGTTGCGGCCGTCTTCCATGAGCGCTCCGAGGTGCTCCTCGGTCTGCGTCACGCGCAGGACTTCCTCGATCGTGGTCTGGCCGGCCCTGACCTTGTTCCAGCCGTCCGTACGCAAGGTGCGCATGCCGGCTTCGATGGCGCGCTGGGCGATGGTCGAGGCCGGCGAGCGATTCATGATGAGGGGACGCACGGCCTCCGAAACGATCATCAACTCGTAGATGCCAAGGCGGCCCTGGTAACCCAGGTCACGGCATTCCTCGCACCCGGCACCCTTGGAGAACCGGGTCACGCCGATCTCCTGCTCGGGGAACCCGACCCGGCGCAGGTAATCGGGGTCCACCGACTGCTCCACCTTGCAGTGCCGGCAGATGGTGCGGACCAGGCGCTGGGCGAGCACGGCTTCCACGGAGGACGCCACGAGGAAGGGTTCGATCCCCATGTCGATGAGGCGGGTGAAGGCGCTGGGAGCGTCGTTCGTGTGCAGCGTGCTGAACACGAGGTGACCGGTGAGGGCGGCCCGGATGGCGATCTCAGCCGTCTCGAGGTCGCGGATCTCACCCACCATCACCACGTTCGGATCCTGGCGGAGAATGTGGCGCAGCCCGACCGCAAAGGTCAGACCGATCTCCGGCCGGACGGCAATCTGGTTGATCCCCTTGAGCTCATACTCGACCGGTTCCTCGATCGTGATGATCCGTTTGTGAACGGAGTTGATCGTGCTGAGGAAGGCATACAGCGACGTGGACTTCCCGGAGCCGGTGGGTCCCGTGACGAGCATGATCCCGTGCGGCTTGATGATGATCTCGCGGAGCGCGGTCTCGTCCTGCTCCGCGTAGCCCAGCTTCTCGAGGGTGAGAAAGATCTTCCCGCGGGTGAGGAGACGAAGGGACACGCTCTCACCCCAGACCGTCGGTACGGTCGAGACACGGATGTCCAGTTCCTCGCCCTTGATGCGGACGTTGATGCGTCCGTCCTGCGGCAGGCGCTTCTCCGAGATGTTCATCCCGCTCATCACCTTGATGCGCGAGATGATGGCCGCCTGGAACCGCTTGAGCTGCGGCGGCATCGGGGTCTGGTGGAGAATGCCGTCGATCCGGTACCGGATCCGCAGTTCGTCCTCCGCCGGTTCGAAATGAATGTCGGTCGCGCGGTCCTTGAACGCCTCCCAGATGATCTGGTTGACGAACTTGATGACGCTGGCGTCCTGGTCGCCCTCGGTGATCTCCCGGTCGCCCGTGACATCGATCTCGAGGGGATCGTCCTCGGCCATGCCGTCGAGGGTCTCGGCGCCGACGCCATAGAAGCGTTTCAGCGCCTTCTCGATCTCCGCCCGGGGCGCCAACCCGAACTCCACCGGGCACTGGGCGTCGAACTGCACCGCGTTGAGCATCGCGGGGTCGAAAGGATCGCTGACCACCAACTGCAGCACCCCCCCCTCAAAACGGGTCGGAAAGACGGCGTACTGGAAAGCGACCTTGGTGGAGACGTGTTTCTGGGCCTCGGGGCTGGGCAGATTGCGGGGCAGATCCACATAGGGCCAGCCGATGATCGGTGCCAGCTTCTGCAGGGCGTTGTCCTCGGAATAGCCCGCCTCCCGCCCGAGGAAGGCCAGGAGCGACTCCGGATTCCCGTTGTCGCGGGAGGTCCGCCACAGGCGACACCGCTCCTCAAACTCCGGGACCGCCGCGATTCCGGCGGCGGCTAGAACTTCTTTTACCGAACGTAGGGCCATGCAGGGGCGGCAAAGACTGCCACAGCGTTCAACAGCCGCACACGACTAAAGTTGCGCCCCGGCCTTTCGGCCATGCATCCACAGGTTGTCGGTGCGGTGGACCGTACCAAAGCGGCGGCGCGCGTTGCTTCCCGCCGCACTCCAGGAGGAGCGGCGCGCCTTGGTGTGCGCCGAGGAGCCCGGCGAGTCGGCGCTTT
>JBBQML010000397.1:0-5292 GCA_038328885.1 Verrucomicrobiota bacterium
GGCCTCGCCGTGACCATCGCCGTGGCCGGCCTGCTGGTCGCGCTGGGTGCGCTCTCGTTCTTCCTCTGGTCCGTGGCAGGTTATGCCGGGCTTGCCGGCCTCTCCCTCGTCTGCCTCGCCGCCGCGGCGGGGATCTTCCGGGTCATCCATCGGCGCGTGCAACAAAGCTCGCCGCTCTTTGAAGCAACCATCGCCGAGTTTCGAAAGGATCGGGAATGCCTGCGAACGAAGCCATCAACGAACTCACCGACCGCAAACGGCTCCTGATCCTTCAGTCGGACTTGCACCGGTCCCTCATCGGGGTCGAGTTGGCCCAGTCCCGCGCCCGATTGGAGCGCACGGCCCAGTTGTGCACCGGGGTGGCGAATCATCCGTGGCTGGTGGGCGGAGTGGCCGCGGTCGCGGGAATCCTCGGGGTGCGCAACTGGCGCGTCGCCCTGAAGTGGCTGCCGGCGGGGCTGGCCGCCTGGCGCTGGTACGACAAGAGGAAGCTCCGTTGAGGCCCATCCCGCGGAATCCTTCGGAACACCAGCCCTGGATTCACCTTGAGGTATCTAGAGCAGGAACCGCAAAACCTGCCCCGATCAAGGCAACGGACGGAGCCGGAAAAACCGCGCCGGCTGCTGGCAGGGCGTCAGGAACGTGTTCCCGGTCGGCTGTGGATCCACCGGGGTCCATGACTCGATCGGCCCTACAGCCGGACTAAACTCGAGGACGTGTCCGGTGGTCCCCTCGGGCCAGGACAGCAGGGCCAGTTTGTCCGACGTAAAGAGAACCTTCAACGGCACCCTCGGGTTCGGCACTACGAGCACGCCCAGGATGCCGCCGCGGATCTGAAAGCCGCCGCCGGATGAGGCGCCCTGGCCGGCGGGCGGGATCGAACCGATGAGAGTGAATCCTCCTCCAGCCGAGGCGCCGCCCCCACCCAGGACCTCGCCCGAGAGCTGGAATCCCCCGCCCCCGAGGCTTGCCCAGGCGAGCGGCAGCGCCAGCACGCCTGCGACTATCGCGAGAGCCGGCCTCAACCGCCGGAAAACCCGGCTCACGGATGGTCCTCCCGGAGCGCTGGCGCCAAGCGCCTGACGACCTGTCGCAACTCCGCGAGTTCGGCCTCCAACCGCTCGATCCGCGCGTCGCGCGACCCCACTTCGAGCGCCTGCACCTCCACCTTGCGGTTCAACCCCTGGATCGCCGCCAGCGCCACGCCGTCGGCATCGACCGTGGCGATGTGGCGGTCGTCAGTGCCCAGGTCGAACGCAGCCTTGAAATCCTGCGCCATCGGCCCGACATGCCGGCTTTCCCGATCGGCCTTGTAGTTCCAGGCCGAGATCGGCAGGGCCGCGACCTTGGCCAGCACCGCCTCGGGGTCCACCGGCCCGAAGTTCTCCTTCAGGTTGCGGTCCGAGGCGCTTACGACACGTTGGTGCCGATTCGGTTGTCGCGTCCGCCGCCGATGAACCCATGCTGGCCGTCGACGAGGATCTCGTTCCGCGCGCCGCCTCCGATGAAGGCCGAGCGCTGGTCCACCCCGATCTGGTTGTCCACGCCGCCACCGATCACGCTCTCCGGCGCCCCCGCGGCGATGCCACTGTCGCGCCCGCCCAGGATCGAGCTGTTGGTCGACGTCGCGCCGATCGTGTTGTTGCGACCCACCAGGAAGCGCACCCCGGAAACGGAGCCCTCGAGGCGTAGGGCCTGCTGGTTGGCCGCGCGCAGGACCAGGGCGGCGCTGTCGGTGGTACCCACGAAGTTGAGGTCCGGGTTCGTCCCGACGTTGCCCGACCGGGACCAACCGTCCGACGCCCCCGAGGGTCCCACCGGCCCGACCGGCCCCGGGAGCCCGGGTTCACCCTGCGGACCCTGGGCGCCGGGAGGTCCCAAGGGGCCGACTGGTCCCGCGACGCCAGGATCTCCCTTGGGCCCCGCGGGGGTGAAGGCGAACTGGGCATACGGGACCGGCGAGATCGCCTGCCGCGGGGACAACCCCGTGAACGCGGCCTCCCCGGTGGGCCGCACCGCCAGTTCCAGCCAGCGCGACTTGCCCTCGAAGATGCCCGCGCCGAAGTCGAACTGCGTCGTGAAGAGCCCCTCACTGACGATCACCGCGGGGTTTGTTCGGATCGGGCCCACCTGCGAACCGCCCACCTCGGCGTCATACAGGATCGCCCGCAGGTCATAGTTCCCCTTCGCGGCGACGCCGTCGCTAGTGAGCCTCCCCTGGTAGGCGAACGCCGTGCCCTGAGCGTGGGCGGGGAGCGTCAACGAAAGCGCCAGCCCGAGACCCACCCACCAAACCCTGATCGAGTGCATGGGTACGCGATACACTGCCCGGCCTCGCGCTGGCCATCTCGAAGACACAGCCCAAAGTCAACCGACTTGTGGCGGCTCGGCGCCCCTCGCTTAGTACGAGTTGGGAGGGGTCAACCGCGAACGACAGGGGGGTTGGGAAGCAACCCCGCTGGATTGGAGGTGGCGCGCTCGACGTGCCCACGGCCCACGGCCCACCGCCCACCGATATCCCTCGGCACCCCAGAACCTCTATCCCCCTCCCCGCCTTTCGCGTGTTTCGCGTGTTTCGCGGTCACTTCTCCGGGGACGCAGCGGCGGGCCCTGGGGGCGGGGGCTCATCGCCCTCCGGCTCGGCCCCGAGCCAGGTCCCGCGGTCGCCATCGATCCTGCCTCCGGCACGGGACCCAGGCGCCGCGGTCCGAAGCCATACTCGGCCAGGAACCCACCCTCCGGGGCCAGGATCCGCACCGGCCGCCGCGTGAAGGGATCCTCGTAGCTAAGTTCCACCGCCCGCAACGCCAGCGGTACGCGCGCCGCCCCGCCGTAGATGTCGTCGCCGACCACCGGGTGGCCCGACTCCGCCAGGTGGACCCGGATCTGGTGCGTCCGCCCGGTCAGCGGCATCGCCTCAACCAGCGTCTGCTCGCCCCGGGTCTCGATGACGCGGAAATGCGTCTCCGCGTCCTTCCCTGACCGCTCATCCACCCGCATCCGGCCGATCCGGTCGGGCTCCTTGTCCAACCGCAGATCGCACGTCCACTCGCCCTGTCGCGGCACGCCGCGCACCACCGCCAGGTAGCGTTTGTGCATGCGACGCGACTCGAACAGGTCGCCGATGCTCTTCGTGCCCCCCAGGCTCTTGGAGAAGAGCAGCACGCCGGTGGTGTCCGCATCCAACCGATGCACGTACCTCAGGAACTTCAGGTGCCGTGAGCGGGCCCAGAAGGCTCCCGCTCCGATGGACGACTGGATGGCGGCCTGGAGGTTTCGATCGGTGCGCTGCCAGGTGAACGGCACCAGCATCCACGCGCGGGGCTTGTCGATCGCCAGCACCGCGCGGTCCTCGTAGAGGATCGGGAACCGGATCGCCTCCGCCCCCTGTCCGAGTTCGATATAAGGCGGCTTGGCCACGCCCCAGCAGACCGCGTCCCGCCGACAATCGGCAATCCCCAATCGGCAATCACCAAGCCCCCGTCTTCTCCGGTTCCGGGGATTGCGGACTGAGGATTGTGGATTGAGGACTGGAGATTGACCGAGGCGCCCCACTACCCCGCACTCCCCTCCCCACGGCGCGGCCCTACCGCGCGCCCGAAGCATTCTTCTGCTGACGACGGCTTCCGCCCCTCGCTAGGGTGCCGCCCTAATCCGCCCCATGACTACCCGACTCCTGCTCGTCGCGGCCCTGGTTCTGGCCTCCGTGCTCTCCGCCTTCTCGACCCGCGCCGCCGACCCACTCCGGGTCTTCATCCGCAGCGGCGTCAAAACCCACGGGCCAAATCAACACGACCACCCCCGGTTCCTGGGCGAGTGGACCAAACTCCTCGGCGAACGAGGCCTCAGGGTGGACGGCGCGATGCAGTTCCCCACCAGCGCGCAACTGGAGGCCACCGACGTTCTGATCATCTACGCCTCCGACGGCATGAAGATCACGGGCGACGACCGGGCCGCCTGCGAGAGGTTCCTCCAGCACGGCGGCGGCCTCCTCGTGATCCATGCGGGCGTCGTCAGCGGCGACCAGCATGCCTGGTGCAAGGAAGTCATCGGCGGCGCCTGGCGCTGGCCCGACGCCTCCCTCACCCAGGAGAAAGCCACCAAGTGGCTCGAAGGCGATGTCGGCGTCTACTGGGTCGACGACAAACACCCCATCTCCCACGACCTCTCCAACTTCGATTGGAAGGACGAAATCTACTACGACCTCGATCTCGCCCCGGACATCGGGGTGCTGGCCACCAGCTTCCATAACGTCCACCTCATCGCGCCCCAGATCTGGACCTACGAGAAGACCCGCCCCGGCGGCACGACCCCGTACCGCGTGGTGGTCTCCCTGCCCGGTCATGAGTTCGACGTCTTCAACACGCCGCAATACCGCACCGTCCTGCTGCGCAGCCTCGCCTGGGCTGGCCAACGGGCCGACGTCGACGAGTACTGCCAACCCGCCGAACTCGCTTCTCTGCGCTACCCTCCGGGTGGCCCGCTCCCTGCCGCCGAGGCCGTCAAGACCTTCCAGCTCCACCCCGAGTTCCAGCTCTCGCTCGCCGCCGACGAGAACGTCGCGGAGAAGATCATGTCCCTGGACTGGGACCCGCGGGGTCGGCTGTGGGTCGTCGAAACGCCGGAGTACCCGAATGGTCGGGACATCAACAAGAACGACGCGAGGATCACCCCCTGGCGCACCCGCGAGCCCGACCGGTACCCGGTGGGCGCCAAGGAGCCCCGCCCCGCCCGTGACCGGGTTTCGATCCTGGAGGACACCAACGGCGACGGCGTGATGGACCGGAGGACGGTCTTCGCCGACGGCCTCGAACTGCCTACCTCGCTGGTCTTCTACCGGGATGGCGTGATCGTCTCCCAGGCCCCGGAGACGCTGTGGATTCGTGACACCGACGGCGACGGCCGGGCGGACAAGACCGAGATCCTCTTCACCGGTTGGGGCACCTTCGACACGCACGCCGTGACCAGCAACCTGCGCTGGGGCCCCGATGGCTGGATCTACGGCTCGGTCGGCTACAGCTCCGGCGAGCCCCAGTCGCCGGACGGCCGCCGCAAGTTCGGCCGGATCAGCGCGGGGATCTACCGGTTCCGCCCCGATGGTTCGGCGTTGGAACAGGTCGCCGCCGGCTCCTGCAACACGTGGGGCTGCGAATTCGCCCCCGACGGCGAGCTCTTCTTTTCCACCGCGACCTGCGGCGAGCCGATCCTGCACGTGGTCCTCCCCGAGAAGATCCTCAGCCGCGCGGGCGTTCCCGGGGTCCGGGGCGTCAAATCCATCATCGAGGAGAACAA
>JBBQML010000398.1:0-5282 GCA_038328885.1 Verrucomicrobiota bacterium
CTGTGACTTGCGTGATGGTGATATGATACATCGAACTCCGATGCCGGTAGTGCGCCTTGCAGGTCGTCCACGCCTTGGGAAGACGGGGTTCCAGGCGCAGGCAATCGGCCTCCCGGTTGAGTCCGAGGAGGGTTTCGATGAGGAGTTGGTACATCCAGCCCGCCGAACCCGTGTACCACGTCCAGCCGCCGCGCCCCGTGTGCGGAGGGACTGCGTAGACGTCCGCCGCGACGACATAGGGTTCGACCCGGTAGGTGGCAATCTCATCCGGGGTGCTGCCGTGAAGGATGGGATTCATCAGGCTGAACAACTCCCATGCGCGGGTGCTGTCACCCAGGCGCGCGAATGCCATGGCCGTCCAGATCGCGGCATGGGTGTACTGCCCGCCGTTCTCCCGCACCCCGGGAATGTATCCCTTGATATAGCCCGGGTTCATCGATGACTTGTCGAACGGCGGATCAAACAACTGGATCAGTCCCGCGTCCCGCCGGACCAGGCGTTCATCGACCGATTCCATGGCCTGACGCGACCGCGCCGGGTCGCCCGCGCGGCTGATCACCGACCAGCTCTGAGGCAGGGAATCGATCTGACACTCCGGATTCTCGCGCGATCCAAGGGGATCGCCATTGTCGAAGTAGGCGCGGCGGTACCATTGGCCATCCCAGGCGTTTTCCTCGAGGTTCGCCTGCAGCCTGCGCGCCTCGGCGAGGCAGCGCTCCGCAAACGCAGTGTCCTGTCGGGCCCGTGCGAGCTCCTCGAACCGGGTCAGCACATCGTAGAGAAAGAATCCCAGCCAGACACTCTCACCCTGACCCAGGATCCCGACACGATTCATGCCGTCATTCCAATCCCCGCACCCCATGAGCGGCAGGCCCCTTGCGCCGAAACGAAGTCCGTGCTCGATCGCGCGGACGCAGTGCTCGTAGAGGGTGCCGGAGTCATCGGAAACGGTGGGCAGATCGTAGTAGGACTCCTCCTCGTGCTTGAGCGGCCTGGCTTCAAGGAAGGGGATCACCTCGTCGAGCACCTTCGGGTCCCCCACACAACTCACATAGCGGCAGGTCACGTAAGGCAACCACAGGAAGTCGTCCGAGAAGTGGGTTCTCACGCCCCGTCCCGAGGGCGGGTGCCACCAATGCTGGACATCGCCCTCACGAAACTGGTGCGCGGCAGCCAGAAGCAGGTGCCTCCGGGCCAGTCCGGGTTCGGCATGCACCACCGCCATCACGTCCTGCAACTGGTCCCGGAAACCGTAGGCGCCGCCGGACTGGTAGAAGCCCGTCCGCCCCCACAGGCGCGCGCTGATGGTCTGATAGAGCAACCACCCGTTGGCCATGACGTTGACGGCCTCCTCGGGAGTGTCCACGTTCACGACGCTCAGGGTCCGATTCCAGAAGGCCCAGACCCCTTCCAGGGCAAGTCGCGACGCGTCCCCGCGGCGGAAGCGCTGAACCAGGCGGTCCAGTTCATCCGCGCTCCGGGCCACGCCCAGGCGGAAGGCCGTCTCCCGCTCCTGCCCCTCCGCCAGGTCGAAGGAAACCTGAAGCGCTCCGCACGGATCGAGCCCGGCGCCGACTCTTCCAGACAACCGCACCCGCTTGAGGGCGGCGGGATGCGCCAGCGCTTTGTTCCTCCCCAGGAACTCCGCCCGACTCCCGGTGACGGTGCGCGCGCCATCGTTGACATCGAGAAACACGACGCGGTCCGGGAACTGGGTGTTGTAGTGATTGCGCGCGAGCAGGGCGCCGCTCTTGAGGTCGACCTCCGTCTGCACGTGCAGCAGGCCGTTCTGGCGAAGGTCCCCCAGCACCCATTCGCAGTACTGGGTCACCGAGAGCCGGCGGGGGCGGCCCGAGAGGTTTTTCAGCTTCAGGACCGTGAACTTCACCGGCGCGTCCATGGCCACGTAGATCCACAACTCGGAGACAATGCCGTGCTCGGTGTGCTCGAAGACGCTGTAGCCGAACCCATGACGAATGACATAGGGCGTCAACCCTCGGGCGGGCAAGGGAGTGGGGGACCAGCACTCCCCTGTCTCCTCGTCGCGGAGGTACATGGCCTCGCCCGTGGTGTCCTCCACGGGGTCGTTGCCCCAGGGGGTCAGGCGAAACTCGTGCGCATTCTCCGCCCACGTGTAACTCCCGCCGCTCTCGGAAACGAGCGTGCCGAAGGTGGGATTGGCCAGCACATTGACCCACGGGGCCGGGGTCGTTTGTCCCGGCAGGAGGGTGATGACGTACTCCCGCCCGTCCCGGGTGAAGCCGCCCAACCCGTTGTCGAAGATCAGGTCGCGCGAAGGAAGCGGCCTGGGAACCGCCGAACGCATCGAACGGGAGGGCCGCAGCGCCGGTACGGAGGGGTCCGCTGCGGGCCGAAGGTCTAGTTGCTCGGCCAAGGTCCCATGCTCGTCGTCCAGGACGATCCGCGCGACCGACTGAAGCAACAGGCGATCCTCGTCGGGGATCTGGTCAAGTCTCCGGACGAAGATCCCCCCGGGCTTGTCCAGCGTCGTCGCCTCGAGTCCCGAGGCGATAAGGCCGGTGATCCGGTCGTGGAGGGACTGGCGGTAGACGGAGGCGTCCTCGTTCAGGATCAGCAATTCGACCGTCAACCCCTTCATGCGCCAGTAGCCGTGCGCCTGGATGAGTTGTCGGACGATCTCGATCTTGCTCGTGTCACTGATGCGCAGCAGGACGAGGGGCGTGTCGCCGGAGATCCCATAACTCCACAGCGCGCTCTGACCGCGCCGGTTGCTGCGCAGCACCCCCGGGTTCGCCCGGCGGGCGGCATCCGCGTAGATCAGGGCGCCCGCCAACCGGCCGTAGAGTTGGGCTTCGCCCTCGGTCGCGTTGAGATGGCGCAGGGTCACCTGGCTGTGGGTCCACGCGAGGTCGAAGGCCCGGTCCACCATGCGGGGGCTCTGATACTTCTCGACGAGCGCCAGCGCGCCCGCCCGGCTCTCCGTCACGCCGATGACGATGTCCACAACGGCTGACTCGTGCGCCTCCAGGGAGACGGTCCGCCGGAGCGATAGGATCGGGTCCAGCACCGAGCCCACCGTGTTGGACAATGGCCCGGCGCTGCGCAGCGCCGTCGGGTGGGCGGCGGAGCCGCCACGCCCGACGAATCGCATGCGGTCCGTCTCACAGGAAACCGGGCCCTGGACGCCTCCCTGGCCCGCCATGAGGTGCAACAGCCACGGTGGCTGTTGCTCCGGGGAACTGGCCCGGCGTGTCGCCAGGATCGCGGACATTTCGGGAAGGCTCTCCGTTTGCACGAAGAGATTGCTGAAGGCGGCGTGGGCGGCATCCGCCGCCGGAGTGGCCAGCGCGACTTCCGCGAAGGTGGTCAGTTCGATCTCCCGGGGCCCCGGCGTGCGGTTGATGATCGTGATGCGCCTCAACTCCACGTCGTCCTCGGGGGAGACGCTGATCTCGGTGCGGATCTCGAGGCCGGCGTGCCGGTGCTTGAACTCCGCCCGGCCCTGCGTGAAGACGGCCTCGTAGGCCTTGGTGACGCGCAGGGTGGGTTGGTAGGCGGCGGACCAGACTTCCATCGTGGCGAGATCGCGCACGTACAGGAAGGTCCCCCAGCAATCCCGGGTGGCATCCTCCCGCCAACGGGTGACCGCGAGGTCCCGCCAGCGGCTGTAGCCGCCGCCGGCGCTGCTGACGACGACATGATAGCCGCCGTTCGACAGGAGATGCACCTCCGGAGCCGCGCGGTTCGGATCCGTGAACACGCGCATGAGACTCTCCGCATCCTCGGAACGGTGCTCGGCGGAGTCCTCGGTCTGGTCCTCGTTGAAAACGCTCGCTCCGGTCATTGGAACGCGTTCCTGCAGGAGCAGCGCCGTCGCCTTCAGCATCGGACAGGCCATGAACCGGCGCGGCATGGGGTCTTCGTGCAGCAGGTTCACGAGGGACAGCAGGGTCATTCCCTGGTGATGCACCATGTACGACCGGATCGTGGCGCTGGTCTGCTCCGGCGGGAGACGCCTCGGGGTGTAATCGACGGCCTCGTAGAACCCGTAGGTCCCCGCGCGCCCTTCGTCCGCGAGCCGTTCCAGGTTCCGGCACGCTTCGAGCGGCGCCATGGTGAGCGCCATTGCGCTCGCGTACGGCGCGATCACCAGGTCCTCGGCCAGCCCCCGCTTGAGACCCAGCCCCGGAACGCCGAACGCACGATACTGGTAGTTCAGGTGGGCGTCCGTCCGGTGGTAGCCGGATTCCGAGATCCCCCACGGCACACCGCGCAATCGTCCGTACTCGATCTGCTGCTGCACCGCTGCCCTGCAGCTATGGTCGAGCAGGGTGTTCTCGTAGCTGGGCATGACCAGCAACGGCATCAGGTACTCGAACATGGAGCCGCTCCATGACACGAGCATCGTCCCGCCCTGGGCGGCGACCAGCAGCCGGCCCAGCGAGAACCAGTGATCCTGGGGGACCTGCCCCAGGGCGATCGCGACGTAGCTGCAGAGCCGCGCCTCCGAACCCAGCAAGTCATAGTAACTGCTGTCGCAGTGCCGCTCGGACACATTGAACCCGATGGAGAACAGGTCCCTCGCCGGGTCGAAGAGGAAGGTGAAATCCATCGCGGCCAGATCGTCGAGCTGTTCGGCCAACCCCTCCAGGACCCCCAAGCGCTCCCGGGCCCGACCGCTCGCCTCCCGCAGGCTGCGCGAAAGGTCCATCAGCCCGAGCCGCTCCTGCGCCTCCGTCTCACCGGCTGCGTCCGCAGGCCCGGCCATGGTCGAGTCGATCGTTGACGGCGAGGAGACGTAAGAAGATGCGCTCCGCATCTGTACGAGCAAAACGTTCACTAATCTCCTCTAAAGCCTGCTTGTACCGATAGGCGGGTGATTCCGGATTCACATCGGCAAAGAGCTTACGGCTGTTGCGTACGGCTTTACGAAGTGATGCCTGTATAGCCGGCTTTGCTGTATCGATTTGTTGGCGCAGTTCACGCTCTAATCGCGTAAAATCGTCAGCGGCTTTTCCCTCGGCGCCTGTTTCTGCCTCATCTCTGATCAAAGCGAGACGACGCATAATCAAGCGTGGTCCAGCCGATGGGCCTCGGAGTTTTTGAGAAAGATCGGCGAGCCCACGCAGTAACCCAGACGCGGGCGCACGACCAAGACCGAGCGATGAGCGTTGCTTCTCGCGGTTTTTTGCATCAAATTTTTTATCGTTCTCTTTATTATTCAGAAACCATTCACTCTGCGTTCCTGACGCGCTGATCGGCATCGTTGACGTTGTGCGATACGCTCCGCCAAACTTTGC
>JBBQML010000399.1:0-5280 GCA_038328885.1 Verrucomicrobiota bacterium
ACCGAATGGGGAACGCTCCAGATCGGCGGCAACCGGGTCGTCATCGGGGTGGTGAAACGCGTGCATCTGCGCGACGAACTCTGGGATGCCGACAAGCGACGCGTGAGAAGCGACCGGCTTTTCCTCATCGGGCGGATGGCCTCTCCGCACGGGTACTGCCGGACGCGGGACCGATTCGATCTGGCGTGACCCGCTTGGTTTCCAGGACCCGCGACACGCAACCCGCGATGATGACCCACGCCGCGCGACGCACGACCTTCACCATGATCCATACCTCGGCCACATCGCGGTTCTTCGGTTGTCGGCTCGGCCCGGAGGCGCCGGTCGGCTTGACCCGGTGCCTCGTCATGGGGGTTCTCCTCGCAGGCGGTTGCCGGACCCGGCCAGCAGGCGAGTGGGGCGATCTGGGTCCTTCTCTCCATCAACGCGCCGAACGCTTCGGGACCGTCCTGGCGTCGCGGGAGACCCACCGGTTCCAGTTGCTGGTGTCCGAGGTCGTCGGTTCCCCGGGCGGCGGACCCCGGTTGCGACGGCTCGGCTACCGGGTGGACGCGGAGTACATCTATCCGGCCAGCAGCATCAAGCTGTGTGCGGCGGTGGCCGCGATTCAGGCCCTGGAGGAACTGCAGGCGAAGCTGGACACCGGCGACCTGCTCGACGCGCCGCTCGAGATCGCGCCCCTGTTTCCGGGGGATCCGCCGCAGCGAGAGGATCCGGCGGAGGCAGGATCCGCCGAGGCCCGGCCGAAACCGATCACGGTGGGGCGTGAGATTCGCAAGCTCGCGCTGGTCTCGGACAACCAGGCGTTCAACCGTCTCTATGACCTTCTCGGGCACGAGGATCTCAACCGGCGCATGCACGCGCTGGGCCTGCGGTCCGTCGTGATCAACCACCGGCTTTCGGAGTCACGCGAGATTCCCCTGCCGCGGGCGACTGCCGGCGTGACGCTGCGTCCAGCGGAGGGGGAGCCGATCGTCCTTCCAGCCCGCGCCAGTTCGCTGGTGCTGAGCAACCGTGCCCCCGGGACGCGCATCGGGTCCGGCTATCTCCGGGGGGACACCGTGGTTCCAGGTCCGATGGATTTCACCGCGCGCAACGGGATCTCGCTCGTGGACCTCCAGGACCTGCTGGTGAAGGTGGTGCGCCCGGACATTGACCTCGGCTCCCCGCCCCTGGTCCTTTCTCCGGCACACCGCACGGAACTCCTGCGGGCCCTGACGGAGTATCCCCGGGAGTCGACGGATCCGCGTTACGACGCCGGCGAGTACCCCGACGGCTATGCCAAGTTTCTGCTCGGCGGCGTCCGCCGCGTCTTTCCCAGTCGGGTGCCGGGGGAGCGGATCGAGAGCATCGGCAAGATCGGTCGAGCTTACGGCTTCTCCGTGGAGAACGCCTGCCTCGTCCACCCGGGCACCGGGCGCACCGTGTTCGTGACCGCGGTCCTCTACACCAATGCTGACGGGGTGCTGAACGACGACCGGTATGAGTACGACACGTTGGCGGATCCGTTCTTCGCGGAGTTGGGGGAGTGGGTGGCTCTGCGGTGGCTAAGGAATTGAGACTGGGAATTGTCGATTGGGGGAATGCCAGCCGCGCCGGGCGCCTCGGCCCATCCTCAATGGACCATCACCAATGCCCGGTCACCGGTCTTTCCTCACGCCGGGGTGCCCGCCCGCTCTGCTTCCTCCTTCAGTCGCTGACGCTCGGCCACCTTGGCGAAAGGGAAGTAGACCGCCATGGCGATGAGGATGGAAACCACTCCCCACACCGCGGCCTTCCAGTCGCCCCCTGACACGAGGTAATGGCCGATGATCGGCGGGGTGGTCCACGGCACACTGACGAAGGGCTTGCGCAGGATTCCCCAGTCCATCAGCAGGTAACTGCCGGCCGTGAGAATCAGCGCGTTCAGGATGTACGGCACCATGAAGACCGGGTTCAGGACGATCGGGAACCCGAAGAAGATGGGTTCGTTGATCTGGAAGACCTGGGTGGGCAGCGAAAGCCGGCTGACCTTGCGGAACCCGGGTTCCTTGGACCGCAGCATGATCAGGGCGAGGGCGATGGTGGCGCCGGTGCCGCCCACATTGACGAAGGTGGTGAAGAAGCCGAGGGCCGTGATGTACGGCAACGGCTGCCCCTGGGTCGTGGCTTCCACGTTGGCGGCGAGGTAGCCAAGGAACACCGGCGCTACCACCGCATCCATCGTGTTGTCTCCGTTGATGCCCACCGACCAGAGCAAGGTGACGGCGAAGGCGTAGGTGAGGATGCCGGGGAGGGTGTTCAGCGCGATGGCGAGCGGTTTGAACGCGGTCTGGACTATCGCGTTGATGTCGACGCCGAGGACGAAGCGGATGATCCAGAAAGCCACGACGAGGAAGAACAACGGCGTGAGCGACAGGAACGACTCGTAGACGACCGGGGGAACGCTCTCCGGCAGCTTCACGACCAGGTTCGCGTCGTTGAAGAACTTCTGCACGCGGACGCAGATGAGGGCGATCAGGATGGCCGTGAAGATCCCCTGCGAGCCCAGGCCGTCCATGGTGAGCGTCTGGTCGTCGCGTCGGATCTGGATCATCAGGAAGACGAGCGTCGCGATGGAGGCGCTCATGACCGCCTCCAGTTTGAGTTGGCGGCCGAAGTCGTAGCCGATGGCGAAGCAGACGAAGACGGCGAGCAGGCCGAACGTGGCCGTGACCGGGATCTGGAGGATTGGCAGGTACTGGGCGATCCGGTCCTCCCACCCGGGCAGCGGCAGGTTGGTCAGCACCATGAACAAGCCGCCGATGATGGTGAGCGGAACCACCGAAACCATGCCGGCGCGGATGGCCGAGAGGTAGCGGTTCTCGCTCAGTGCGGCGAGGAACGCGACGTAGCGCTGTGGGAGAAGGACGGTTCTCATGCTGGGGTCAGGCCTCCAACCCTTGGAGGGTTGCGCTGGGTTGCAACCGCTGCCCTCGGGGGGAGGGTGGCCGGTGGGGGACTAGCAGCCTGTTCAAAAAGCCCCCTTGTCGCGTAGTCGCCTTGGTGACATGGCGCATTCATTGGTCTTTCGGGGTTCCTTTGGGTTGTTCCGGGCGGCGGCCAGACTTTTTCAACGGGCTGCTAGAGGTGGCGTCCCATGTAGATGCAGCCGTCGGTTTCTGTGCCCACCCGGATCAGTTCGCGAAAGCCGAGCTTCGCATAGAATCCGGGAGCCGGGCGGTTGCGGATGCTTACTCCCAGATGGGCCCCAGGGGCACCCCGCCGACGCAGTTCGTCCATGACCTGTTCCATCATCCGCCGGCCGTGGCCGCAGCCCTGCGCCCGTTCGAGCAGGTCGATGTGCAGGTGGGATGGGTACTCCGCGTAAGGTTCCGGGCAGAAATAGTCGGGGTGATGGTACCAATCGTAGACGGTTTGCACGCGGCTCCACGTGGCGGGGTCGCCGGTGGGCGCCGGGTAGCGGGCGCAGAGGGCGGGGCGCCACTCCAGCTCGTAGCGTGCGTAGAAGGCCCGCGAATCGAACGCGCCGAGGGCGTAGCCGCAGATGCCCTGGTTGTCCTCGAGGATGAGGCTGAGGCCGGGTTCGTAGGCGAGGTAGGGGCCGACGAAGATCCGTCCCAGGGCCTCGGGGTCCTCGCGGTAGAACGGTTCGCCGTCCTGGCCGTGGTCGCCCGTCTTCATGCAGACGTGATACGTGCCGGGCTCATCGCCGGTCCGGGAGGGGCGGATCAGGCAGTCACTCATGAGTTCATCCGATGTGCTTGGGAGTGGGTGCGGCCGGGACGAATTCACCGTTGGGCCGATGCTCCAGGAGTTGCTGAAGGCGTGCCACCAGGCCACCGCGGTAGGTGCCAGGGAGGTGGAAATCCACCCCGCCGGGCTCGTCCTTCCCCCGGTCGACGGCGTGGCGTGCGACGTATTTTTCGAGGAGATCCATTTCCTCGCGCAGTTCCCAGATCCTGCGGCTCAGGGCATAGAACAGCGGCCGGTTTCGGAGCTCGGCCATCCGGGCGCAGGTGTCCCGGAGCCGGGCGGCCTGCTGCCGGAAGGAGGCGGCATCCTGGCCCCAGGCAGCCGGCGGGCGGGCGAGCAGGCCACGGATGAGTTCGAAGAGGGCCGTTGCCTCCGGGCCATCCTCGTGGGGCAGGTAGTAACAGTCCGCGAGCAGCACGAGATCGTCGAAGTGCAGCGGCTCGCCGCAGGTGGCGAACGAAGGGAACCACGCCCGCAGCGCGGAAAGGTGGGATTCCCGGGGATTCCAGGTGCCCTGATGGTTCACGAACGCAGCCAGTGTGCGGATGGGGACGTAATTGAGCGGGAACTCGCAGTTCGGGTTGGTCAGGATCCCGCGCACGGCCTCCCGCAGGCCCGCGGGCCGGCCGGTGTACGGGCCGCAGTAAAACCGCCGCCCGTCATAGTCATTGGCGTGCAGGTTGTCCCAGATCATCGGGGGGCGGCGGAGCAGGGTGGCGACCTCCTCGACATGGGCCACCGTGATCTCGCGGGAGATGATCTCGGGGCCGGTCCAGAGGATGTCGATCTCAGGGCTGAGCTCGCGACCGAGCGTCGCCAGGTAGCCTGCGCCGCCGAGTTGCGCGGTTGCCATCCGGCCGCAATAGGGGGTGGGACAGAACAGGAACCGGGCGCCCGACTGGCGGCTGCGGGTCCAGCGGAAGACGTCGTTGGCAAGGTGCGCCTGGGCCGAGGCCAGCGAGCCCCAGCGGGCGAGGTCGTCGGCATCGAGCCGGTCGGGAATGTCGTCGAAGAGGAGCGCGAAGTGGGTCGCGCCGAGCCCAAGCATCTGCTCGAACCGCCGCATCAACGCCGTCCGGTCGGTGTCGCTGCCGTACCGGATGTCGAGGCCGGGGCTCAGGGCATAGAGGAAGTGCAGTTGCCGATCCCGACAAGCCCGGATCATGTCGGCCAGCGCCTGAGCCTCGGTCGTCGAGTAGGGCTCCCGCCAGATCGCCCGCTGCTTCCAATCGTCCTTGGGGCAATAGAAGTAGGTGTTCAGGCCCCAGGCCGACATCCAATCGAAGAGTTCGAGGCGCTCGGCCGGCGCCCAGGGAGGCCCGTAGAATCCCTCGATCACTCCCGCCAAAAAACCGCTCGAACCGCTCGTTTCGGGATTGGCCATGGGTCGTCGTGCTGCGGTCGCGGGACGCTACGCGGCGACCCGAGTTGGTGGCAAGGGCGGGGGCCGGGTGGTCGATTGCCGATTGGGGACGCCAGCGGCCGGGCGGCTCGAGGGGCGCGGCATTCGGGTTGTAGGCCGGCTCGGCTGGCTTACACTTGCGT
>JBBQML010000400.1:0-5265 GCA_038328885.1 Verrucomicrobiota bacterium
ACCAGAAACTCGCCGATGAAACTGTTGGTTCCAGGGAAGGCCAGGGACGACAGGCAGAACACCCCGAGAAAGCCGGCGTACACCGGCATGCGGCGGCCGACGCCGGCGACGGCGCCGAGGTCGCGGGTGTGCAGGCGTTCGTAGAGCAGCCCCACCGCGATGAAGAGCGCCCCGGTGGTGACGCCATGGTTGATCATCACCAGCGTCGCCCCCTCGATCCCCGCCTGGGTGAGACTGAAGATCCCCAGCGTGGCAAAGCCCATGTGCCCCACGCTCGAGTAGGCCACCAGCTTCTTCAGATCGGTCTGCGCCAGGGCGGCCCAACCGCCGTACACGATCCCCACCACCGACAACGCCATCAGCCACGGACCGAAAACCCGGGATGCATAGGGCGTGATCGGGAGGGAGAATCGCAGGAACCCGTAGGTGCCCATCTTCAGCAGCACGCTCGCCAGGAGTACGCTGCCCGCCGTCGGCGCCTCGACATGCGCCGCCGGCAGCCAGGTGTGAAACGGAAACATCGGGACCTTGATCGCGAACGACAGCAGGAACGCCCCGAAAACCCAGTACTGGAAGGTGGCCGGGTACGCCCGCCCCATCATGTCCGGGATGCTGAAGCTGCCGACCTGCAGCCGGAGGGCGATGAGCGCCACCAGCAGGAAGATCGAACCGGCCATGGTGTAGATGAAGAACTTCAGCGCCGCATACACCCGGCGCGGGCCGCCCCACACGCCGATCATCAGGGTCATCGGAATCAGCATCGCTTCCCAGAAAACGAAGAAGAGAACGAAGTCCAACGCGCTGAACACCCCGATCATCGCCGTCTCCATCACCAGCAGGCACACGTGGAACTCGCGTACCCGGGTGGTGATGTACCGCCACGAGGCCAGCACGCACAACGGCGTCACCAGCGTGGTCAGCAGGATCAACAGGAGGCTGATGCCGTCGATGCCCACGAAGTACTCGATCCGGAGCGTCGGAATCCAACGGACCCGCTCCACGCATTGGAATCCCATCTTCAAGGCGTCGAACCGCCCCGGCAGGGCGAGGGATGCCACGCCGATCGCCAGGGAGGAAAGCAAGGCCCACCAGCGGAGGGCCCGCTCGCCCGGCAGCCAGGCCGCCACCAGCGCCGCCACCAGCGGACTGAAGATCAGCACGCTCAGCAGCGGGAAACCGCCTTCGGGATGCAGCGGAATCATGTCGTGTATCGGCTCACAGGAAAAACAGGGCGGCCACCAGCAGGAGGACCGCCACCAGGAAGGCCAGGGCCAGGCTCTCCTGCACCGAGCCGCGCTGCAGCACCCGCATCCGCACCCCCGTCCCCCGCACCACCCCGGCAAGGCCGTCCACCAACCCGTCGATCACCCGCCCGTCGAAACGCGCCACCCCCCGAGCCGATCTCATCAGCGGCTCCAGCCCGCCACGCCGGTACAGCAGTCCCCAGCAGTCGTCGAGGAACTGCACCGGGCGCCGCGCCAGCCAGAGGAAGGCCTGCCCACCACGCCGATAGAACCAGTCCAGATCCACGCTGATCGTCGCCGTCGGCTCCAGCTTCCGGATCAGCACGAAGAATCCCAGCGCGGTGAAGAGCAGGATCTGCAGCGTCTCCGACACGTGGTACGAGGTGTATGGATGGTAATCCACCGGGAACGGCAGCAGCCGGTAGAGGAACGGGGTGTAGCACCCGATGAAAATGCAGAGGCCCGCCGCCACCGCCATCGCCACCATCATGTTCCACGGCGGTTCCTTCGCGCGCGCCCAGGTCTCCGGCCGGCAGTGGTTCGTCCCGAACCAGATGAAGTACGGCACCTTCAGGCCCGTGTGCAGAAAGGTCCCCGCCGACGCCAGCATCAGCAGGAAGCCCGCCGTCATCCGGTGGTCTTCAAAGCCGGCCGCCACGATCATCGACTTGCTCACGAAACCACTGAACAGCGGGAAGGCGGAGATCGAGAGCCCGCCGACCAGGGTGAAGAGAAACGTCCAGGGCATCCGTGAGTACAGGCCCCCCAACTCGGTGAACTTGCTCTGCCCGGTCATGTGCAGGACCGAACCGCAGCCCATGAACAACAGGCCCTTGTAGAGGATGTGGGCGAAGGCATGGGCGCAGGCGCCGTTGATCGCCAGCTCAGTCCCAATGCCCACCCCCGCGACCATGTACCCGACCTGGCTGATGATGTGGTACGCGAGCAGGCGGCGGCAGTCGTTCTCCAGCACCGCGTAGACCACCCCGTAGAGCGCCATGGCCACCCCCAGCGGGATCAGGAGGTCCAACCCCGGGAACCCGCGGCATAGCGCGTACACCGCCGTCTTGGTCGTGAAGGCGCAGAGGAATACCGAGCCGCTGAACGTCGCCTCGCCGTACGCATCCGGCAGCCAGGCGTGCAAGGGCGGCACCGCCGCGTTCAGGAGAAACCCGATCAGCACCAGCCAACCCGCCCCGCTCAGGTTCTCCACGTCGAACTTCCCGAACGAGAGATCCCCCCCGGTGTCCGCCCCGTGCCAGAGCAACCCCGCCAGCAGCGCCAGACCTCCGGCCGTGTGCACCAGGAAATACCGGTAACCCGCTCCCAGCGACTCCCGACGCCGCCGGAACCACACCAGGAAGACCGACGACAACGCCATCACCTCCCAGAAAAGGAACAGGGTCAGGAAATCACCCGCGTAAATCGCACCCAACGAGCCGGCGACATACGTCCAGGCCGCGATGTGCTGGGCGTTCTCCCGGACTTGCAGGGCGTACAGCGACCCAAGGATCGCCATCAGCGACATGAAGAACCCTAACACCTGGCTGAGTCCTACGACGCGCCCGAACACCAGCTTCCATCCGAGGAAGTCCACCTGCCCGAAGTTGCCAGGCACCAGGAGCGCCACCCGCAGGAACACCAGCGCCGGCACCAGCAGCAGCCACGCCCGCTTGACCCGGGCCGGCACCAGCGGCAGCAGGGCCGCGCCGGCCAGGAGGATCGCCGACGGGTGCATCCAAAGGTCACTCATCGTAGTAATCCTCCCGCTTGAGGATCCCCAGGTGACCGAACGCCTTGGAGGCGATGATGAGGAACGCACAGCCGATGAACCCGAACGCGGCCCAGAACCCGGGGATATGCTCGGCCCGCGTGTGGGCGTGCTCCTTGTCCACCACCGCCGGGATGGCGTCGAGCACGACCAGCAGCACCAGCACCCCCACGGCCACCCGCACCACCGTGCGCTGGTTCCGCCGCAGGAACTCGATGAGGGAAAGAAGTTTCATTTCAGGACCGCCGAGACCGCACGGGTCAGTGCCATGAAGAAATCCGGGAAGACGCCGAACACGACCGTGAGCACCGCCGTGATGGTCAGGGGAACCACCATCGCCATCGGCGCCTCGCGCGGCGGATGCCCGTGATCGTCGGCGGCCTCCCCGAAGAAACCGATGTAGATGATCGGCACGAAGTAGGCCGCGTTGAGCAGGGTGCTGGTCAGCAGGACCAGGACGATCCCCGCCGACCCGGCGTCCGCCGCGCCCCAGAGCAGGTTCCACTTGGTGACAAAACCGGCAACCGGCGGGGCCCCGATCATGCTCAGCGCCGCCACGGCGAAGGCGCCGAAGGTGAACGGCATCGACCGGCCGAGACCGCTCATCTCCGAGATGTTCTTGCGGTGGGTCGCGACGTAGATCGCTCCGGCGCAGAAGAAGAGGGTTATCTTCGCGAACGCATGGTTGGCGATGTGCACCAGACCGCCCTCGATCGCCTGCGGGGTGAGCAACGCCACGCCGAGCACGATGTAGGACAACTGGCTCACCGTGGAGTAGGCCAGCCGCGCCTTGAGGTTGTCCTTGCTCAACGCGATCACCGAGGCCGCCAGGATCGTGAACGAAACGAACCACGCGGTCGGCATCCCGAGGTTCAGGGCCTCCATGCGCTCGACGCCGAAAACGTAGAGCATCACCCGCACCGTCGAAAAGACCCCCACCTTCACCACCGCGACGGCGTGCAGCAGGGCGCTGACCGGCGTGGGCGCGACCATGGCGCCGGGGAGCCAGTGGTGGAAGGGCATGATGCCGTTCTTCGCAAACCCCAGCAGGAAGCAGACGTACATCGCGGTCACCAGTCCCGGGTGGGCGTCGGCCGGCAACACCCCGCCCCGAATGTCGGTCGCGAAGTCCAGCGACCCGGTCAGCACGTAGACCAGCACCATCGCCGGCAGGACCAGCGCCTTGGCCGTCGTGGTGAGGTACATCATGTACTTCAACCCGCCCTCGTACCCCTCCGCATCCTGGTGGTGCGCCACGAGGGGGTAGGTGCAGACGCTCACCACCTCGTAGAAAAGGTACAGCGTGAGCAGGTTGTCCGCGAAGGCGCAGCCGATCGCACCGAAAAGCGCCAGGGCAAAACAGACACTGAACCGCGTCTGCGCATGCTCCTTCAAACCCCGCATGTAGCCCGCCGAATAGAACACCGTGAGAATCCACAGGAACGACGCCGCCACCGCGAAAATCATCGACAGCGCGTCGGCGCGCAGCCGGATCGACAGCCCCGGCAGGAGGTCGAACACGGTGAAGGTGGGCAGGTGCCCGGCGCGAACCGAAGGGAGGAGCGAGACCGTGAGGAGGAACAGCGTCACCGCGGCGGCAAGGGAGCAGCCCTCGCGCAGGTTCGGCCGCCGGCCGGTGGCCAGCACGAGTCCCGCGCCAACCAGTGGCGCGAGCAGGGCGAGCAGGAGTCGTAGGTCGCTCTCGGCGGGCATGGGTTCCTGGGTCCTATCCGTTCAGTTCCGAGATCCCCTTCGAGCGGATCGAGCGGTGGTTCCGGTACACCGCGATGATGATGCTGAGCCCGACCGCCACCTCCGCCGCCGCCAAGCCCATGATGAAGAGCACGAACACCTGCCCCATGGCCGGGTCCGGTGCGTAGAAGCGGTTCAACGCGAGGAAATTCAGAGAGGCGGCCATGAAGATGATCTCCCCGGAGATCAGCATGCCGATGAGCGTGCGCCGGCGGAGGAACCCGAAGACGCCGGTGGCGAGCAGGAAGGCGGCCGCAGCGAGGTAAACCGCCGGCTGGTCGTAGAGCGGGGTGGCGGTCAATCCTGCCCCCTTCCGCCCCGCGCGACGGCCAGCGCCCCGAGGATGGCCACCAGCAGCACCAGGGACATCGCCTCGAAGGCCACGCTGTAGGTCGTCAGCAGCCCGATGCCAAGGGTCCTCAGCGACCCGTCGTTCACGCGTTCGGCAGGCACCACCCAGGGCCCTCCCATGCTCAACCGCGCCACCGCCCAGCCCAG
>JBBQML010000401.1:0-5252 GCA_038328885.1 Verrucomicrobiota bacterium
CCACCAGCACGATGCTGGTCAGCACCCCCAGAATGCCCAGCACCAGCGAGGTCACCGCGAGGGCCGGGATGCTGGATCCAGACGGCCGCGGCCCCACGGCCGGGCCGCCGGCGGGAGGAGGGACTGTTTCCATGCACGAACCGTAATCGTCCGCCGTCGCGAAAGCCAGCCTCCCGGAGGCGCAGCGGTCACCGCAGCCTGACGCGGGCGTAGCTGATGGCGTTGGCCGTCCCGGCCCTCACTCCGAGCAGGTCGATCACCTCCGAGGGCGCCGACCCCGCCCGCGGCGTGGCCGTGAAGAAACTGGTGAACGGCTGGGCGAAGGGTATCGGCACGGGCGCTCCAGGCTTGCCGTCCGCTCCCAGCATCACGAGTTCGTTGCCGCTGGAGGCACCGCCGCCCGAGACATGCCGCAACACATACAGCCGCCCGCCGGGCGTGACGTGGAACCGCGCCGCCGCCGCCACCGGGCCGGGGCGGTCTTCGGTCGATTCGAGCAGCGTCTCGCGGGATACCAGGCGCCCGTCCCGGATCACCCCGAGGTTCAGGGTGTGCGATTGGCGTGCCTCCGGGAAGAACCGCGCCCGAAGCCGCTCGTCCAGGGCGCGCTCAGTCCACAGCACACGCACGGTGCCGTCGGCCTCCAGGTGCAAGTCCGACGCCGACAGCCAGCCACAGGTCTTCTCGCGCCCCGCCACTTCCGTCCATTCGCGGAACGGTTCACGGGTGATGTCCGGCGTCCAGGTGTGGAACAGGCGCCGGAATTCGTAATCCCATTCCTTTCCGGTGAGTTCCCGCTTGGCGGTCCGCCAGGCCGGGTTGGGCTCCAGGATGTCGCTGATGCCAAAGAAATGCACCGCGCGCCCGCGAAGGGCCACGTTGGGGTAGCAGATCCGGATGGGCTGGGGCTTCGCGTAGTCAGCGCCCCACGGCCACTTCAACCGCCCTCGAGCGGCCCAAGTCCCGCGGGCATCCCGGAACGTCCATTCGGCATGCGTGTAATCGATGTTCTGGAAGAGCACGAGTTCGCCGCCCGGTCCGTCCGCCGCCAGGCTCCGGTAACTGTGTTCGGTGAACGGGGGTGAGCCCTGCCATTGGGGCAGCAGCGTCGTCGGCGCCGCCGAACCCTCCACGCGGAACTGCCAGAGTTCCGGGCGCGCCGGCCCGCCCCCCTCGTGACCGGCCGGGCGCGTGGTCGGGTTGGCCGAGAGAAACACCTGTCCATCAGCGAAGGCAGCCAGGGGGGAGGGCTCCCGCGTCCGGCCCGATTCATCCACGTGGACCCGCTGCCAGCCCTTCGCGTCGCGCCGCCAGAGCACCCACCGGCAGTTGTTCAGTGGCGGCTCGCCAGCGAGGGTTTCCAACCCGCTCGCGAACACGGTTTCGCCCAGGCGCACCAACGAGGTGGAACCCGCACACCACATCGGCCCCGCCCCGTTGTTGGCGGGCTCGGCTCGGTACAGTTCCTCCTCCACCTCGACTTCCACGCGGACTGGGGGCGTCGCCGGGGCCTCGGCAACCGCTGCGGCGGGCTGCGCATCCAACCCGAGCCAGCCGAGACCAAGGCACAGCCACCCCAGGCGGACCGTTCGCTTCATGGACATGGCCTGATCCTGCAGCCGCGGCTCGGCGTCTCAAGCGGGAAGGGCTGGCTGCCCGATGAGGGGATTGCAGGAGACCGCAGCGTGAAGCCTCGCGATCCACGCCAGGGGTGGGGCTCGCGCCGCCGCCGAGGCCAGGCCGCTGGGCCTCGGGAGAGGTGTTCCGGCGCTGGGCTCGACTCGCGCGCTCGGTTCCACGACCGGGAAAGCCTTTGACGGTGTTTACCCCCACGCGTAGGGTGGCCGACCCTTTCTTAGGGCACCACCATGTTTCTCCTCCGGAAGATCTTCGGCACCAAGAACGAGCGCGAGGTCAAGAAGCTGCGCCCGGCGGTCGCCGCCATCAATGAGCTGGAAAAGGGCTTGTTGGCCCTTTCCGAGGAGGAACTCCGCGCCAAGGCGGCCGCCTGGAAGACGGAGTTGTCTGCGATCCAGGACAATGCGGCGCTGACCGCGCGCGTCGGGGAGCTGATGCCAGAGGTCTTCGCGGTGGTCAAGAACGTGTGCCGGCGGCTGACCGAGCAGAAGGCCGAGATCATTGTCCGTGGGCACCCGACCCCGTGGGAGATGATCCCGTTCGATGTCCAGTTGATCGGCGGCATGGCGCTGCATTCGGGAAAGATCGCGGAAATGGCCACCGGTGAGGGGAAGACCCTGGTGGCGACGCTGCCGGCGGTCCTCAACGCCCTCACCGGCCGCGGGGTGCACGTCGTCACTGTCAACGACTACCTGGCGGCGCGGGACGGAGAGTGGATGGGGGCGATCTACCGGTTCCTCGGACTCACGGTCGGTTGTATCCAGCACGACCAACCGCCGGAGGTTCGACGAGCACAGTACACCTGCGATATCACCTACGGAACCAACTCGGAGTTCGGCTTCGATTACCTCCGCGACAACGGCATGGCGATCTCCGCCGCCGAGCAGGTCCAACGGGGCCACTACTTCGCGATCGTCGATGAGGTCGACTCCATCCTGGTCGACGAGGCTCGCACGCCGCTGATCATCTCCGGTCCGGCGGTTGTCCATACCGACAACCAGATTTACGACGAGCTCAAGCCGTCCATCGAGCGTTTGGAGGCGGCGCAGCAGCGGCTTTGTCTCAAGGCCATCGAGGAGGCGCAGGGGTTGCTCACGAAGTTGCACCCCGCCGACGGCTCGAATCCCCCGGACCGGGAGGAGCTCGAGCGGCAGATCGGCCTTCTGCTGTTTCGGGCGAAACAGGGCCAGCCGCGCATGCCGGAGTTCCTGCGCATGCTGGAAACCGCCGAGCACATCCGCCTCATGAACAAGGCGGAACTCTCGCTCCACGCCGATCAATCCAAGCGGCTCCTCTACGGGGAGAAGGAGGAGCTCTTCTTCGCCATCGACGAGAAAGGGCACGACGCCGACCTGACCGAGAAGGGTCGCCAGTTTCTTCGACCCGACGATCCGGATGGCTTCGTGCTGCCGGACATCGGCACGGAGTTTCACGACATCGATTCCAACACCACGCTCGACGCCCGCCAGCGACTCGAGGCCAAGCAGAAGTCGCAGCAGGATTTCGAGGTCAAGGCCCGCAAGATCCACGTCATCTCGCAGCTCCTGAAGGCCTACTGCCTCTTCGAATGCGACGTCCACTATGTCGTCAACGAAAACAAGGTGATCATCGTCGACGAGCACACCGGTCGCGCCCTGCCCGGGCGCCGCTGGAGCGACGGCCTCCACCAGGCCGTCGAGGCGAAGGAGGGGGTGGAAATCGAGCGCGAAACCCAGACCTACGCGACGATCACGATCCAGAATTACTTCCGCCTGTACGCGAAGCTGGCGGGCATGACCGGCACGGCGGAAACCGAGGCCCAAGAGTTCCTCGACATCTATCGCCTCGGGGTGGTGGTGATCCCCACCAACCGCCCCATCCGCCGCCAGGACGCCCACGACACGGTCTACAAGACGCGGCGTGAGAAATGGGACGCCGTGGTGAGGGAAATCGTCACCGTCCACAACCAGGGCCGCCCGATCCTGGTCGGCACCATCTCGGTGGAAGCCAGCGAGCACCTTTCGCGATTGCTCAAGAAGACCGGGATCGTGCATTCGGTCCTCAACGCCAAGTATCCCGAGCAGGAGGCCGAAATCGTCGCCCGGGCCGGGCAGCGCGGGTCCGTGACCATCGCCACCAACATGGCGGGCCGCGGCACCGACATCAAACTGGGCCAGGGCATCGTCGAGGTCGGCGGACTCCACGTCATCGGCACGGAGCGCCACGAGTCCCGGCGCATCGACCGGCAGTTGCGGGGCCGCTGCGCGCGGCAGGGCGACCCGGGAAGTTCCCATTTCTTCCTCGCGCTCGAAGACGACCTGATGCGGCTGTTCGGCTCCGACCGGCTGATCCGCTACATGGAGAAGATGGGCTTGGAGGAGAACCAGGAGCTGGAGCATCCGCTGCTCAACAAGTCGATCGAACAGGCCCAGAAGCGGGTCGAGGGCCACAACTTCCAGATCCGCAAGCGGACGCTGGAGTTCGACGACGTGATGAACCGCCACCGGGAGGTCATCTATTCCTTCCGGAACGACATCATCCGCTCGGACGACGTCCGGGACCGCCTCATGGACATCATGGAGGAGGTCGTGGTGGAGAAGGTCAGGCTGTTCACCGATGTCGGCCAGGATTTCGAGTCGTGGAACCTGCGCGGACTCTCGGACTGGGTAAACCTGACCTTCCCCCTCGGGCTGCCCGAGGCCGAAATCATCACCGCCGCCCGGTCCGGCACCGAGGCGCCCCAGCCCGAATCGCTTTACGAGAGCCTTTCCCCCCACCAGTTCGCCGTCGCCAGCTTCATCTCGGACGCGGTCCGGCGGTCCTACGACCTGAAGATCAGCGTCGAGAATCCGGACGCCCTGAAGACCGTCGAGCGCTACACCATCCTCGGGGCGATCGACCGCCAGTGGCAGGAGCATCTCTACAACATGGACAGCCTGCGGATGTCCATTTCGCTTCGTGCCTACGGACAGAAGGACCCGCTCATCGAGTACAAGGCCGAGGCCTACCAGCTTTTCGCGGACCTCATGGTCAACGTGAAGAGCGAGATCTGCCGGAACATCTTTCTCTCGGCGTCCAGCCTGATGGCGTTCCAGAACTTCCTGCGGAAGCTCCCGCAGAAGACGCTCCACGCCGAGGTCAACGCCTTCAGCACCGCTTCGACGTCCGCCGCTACGGCGGAGGCGAACCGCGAGGGGGCGACCATGGTCGACGAGGTGGCCGCCGAGGTCGAGCGGGCGCGTCCGGTGCGCAGCGGCCCCAAGGTGGGCCGCAACGACCCGTGCCCTTGCGGCAGCGGTAAGAAGTACAAGCAGTGCTGCGGCCGGTGAGGCCCCGGTTCCGGCGTTCCGCCCCTCCCGGACCGCGGGTTTCCAAACCCGCAGCGCGTGACTTCGCGGCCCACGCCCGGGACTTCTCCCACGCCCCACCCCGCGGGCTGGCCGCAACGCCTCGGGAGAGGCGCGGTCCGGACCGCGGGTTTCCAAACCCGCAGGGCGTGACCTCGCGGCCCACGCCCGGGACTTCTCCCACGCCCCACCCCGCGGGTGGGCTGCAGCGCCTCGGGAGAGGCGCGGTCCGGACCCGACCCCGGACAGTGCCGGGGCGGCGGCCGCGAAAGCTTTGACTCCGGTCCT
>JBBQML010000402.1:0-5251 GCA_038328885.1 Verrucomicrobiota bacterium
CGCGGCGGCCAGGGCGTGGAAGCCCGGTCCGCCCGGGAGTCCGAGGAGCAGGAATGCCAGCAGGGTGGAGCGTAGCGCCATGGTGCGGTGGCTGCGGGAGGGGCAGGGGGGGGGGCGCATGCCGGTGAGGGTGGCAGGGAATACGGAGGGTCCGGTCCTCAGCCGGCGTTCTCCACGGGGCGCGCTGAGATCGCGAGCATACGTTCGATGGGTGCGCGCGCGCGGGCGATGAGGTCCGGGTCGAGTTCGACCCGGGGAGCGAGGTTGAGCATGCAATCGTGGAGCTTCTCGAGCGTGTTGAGCTTCATGAACCGGCACTCATTGCAGCGGCAGGTCTCCGTGGGCGCCGGGATGAAAGTCTTGTCCGGGCACTCCTTCTCGAGGCGGTGGAGCATCCCCGCCTCGGTGGCCACGATGATGGCGTTCGCGGGGTTGGCGCGGCACCAGGTGACCATCTTCTCGGTGGAACAGACCTCATCGGCCAGCATGCGGACAGCCTTGGTGCATTCCGGATGGGCCACGAGCGGTGCGTCGGGATGATCCCGCCGGATCCGGGTGATGGCGGCATGCGTCCATTCGACGTGCACGTAGCAGTTGCCTTTCCACAAGGTCATGGGTCGGCCGGTCTGCTCGATGACCCAACCGCCCAGATTCTCGTCCGGGACGAACAGCAGGTCGCGCTCGGGCGGGGCGGCATCGACGATGCGGACCGCGTTTCCGCTGGTGCAGATGACGTCGCTCAGGGCCTTCACCGCCGCGGAGCAGTTGATGTACGCGATGGTGTAGAAATTCGGGTTGGTGGCTTGGAAGGCGGCGAGTTTGTCGGCCGGGCAGCTCGCCTCGAGGGAACAGCCCGCATCCAGATCGGGCAGCAGGACGACCTTGCCGGGGTTGAGGATCCGGGCGGTTTCCGCCATGAAATGGACGCCGCAAAACACAATCACCTCGGCGGCGGTCTTCGCCGCCTGTTGAGCCAGGCCGAGGGAGTCCCCCACAAAATCGGCCACGTCCTGGATCTCCGGCACCTGGTAGTTGTGCGCGAGGATGACGGCATTGAGCCGACGTTTCAGGGCCAGGACATCGCGGGAGAGCGCGTCCAGGCGCGCCGGGGGGAGTCCGGGGCGGGTGGGAAACCGATCGACGCCCGCGGGTGGGGTGTCGGCGACATCAATCATGGGGAATCCTTACCGCTGGTGAGGGCGCGGGGCAACCACGGGGACGGGGCCGCCGAGGTGATCCGGGAGGGGGCCGTTGGGGAGATCGCCGGACGGCGGAGGTAACCTATTCACGTCAAGTCGGTTCTGAAGCAACGGACCCCTCCAGAAAGGCCGGCGCGCAAAATCAACACGAGAACTGGGCCGCGCGGGGCGCGGCGTTTGACGTGGGAGGCAGCGGTCCGTCATGGTCGGGGATGCGGTTGCGACGAGTTTCGCGCGAGAAGGCGCTTCAGTTCCTGTTCCAGCATGAGGTCAATCCCACGGACAACCTCGGCACGGAGCTGAACGCCTTCTGGGCGGAGCAGTTCCTGGTGCTGCGCGAGGAGCGGGGAGAGAAACCCCCGGGGGAGGACGAGCCGGCACCGGCGCCCACCGTGGACGAGGCTGCGGTGCGGGCCTTTGCCGATACGCTCATCGAGGGCACCCTGTGCCACCAGACCGAGATCGACGGGGAACTCGGCCGGGTGATGATCAACTGGTCGCTGCACCGTCTGGCTGCGGTGGATCGCAACCTGCTGCGCATGGCCGTGTACGAACTGCGGCACCGGGACGACATTCCGCCGGTCGTGACGATCAACGAGGCCATCGACATCGCCCGCAAGTTCTCGACGGCGGACAGTGGTAAGTTCGTCAACGGGATCCTGGACAAGATCAAGGGGGACCTTAGCCGGCCGGCGCGGCAGGCCACCGGAATCTGAGCGGGGGCGCTCACCTCCGCTGCCACGATTGGACGATCCCGCGCGATGTTCGCCGACCTCCACCTGCACACGCGTTACTCGGACGGCACCTACACGCCCGTTGAACTGGCGGGTTCGGCGAGGCGCACGGGGCTTTCGCTGATCTCCCTGACGGACCACGACACCATGGAAGGCTGTGCGGAGGTGGCGGTGGAGGCGGCGCGGCAGGGGATCGGATTCATCCCCGGGACCGAGGTCACGGCCGAGTTCGAGGGGCGGGAGATCCACGTTCTCGCCTATTTCGTCGACCCGCTGCACGCCGGGTTCTCGGCGGAACTGGCCCGCGCGCAGGAGATCCGCCAGACGCGTGTCCGGGAGATGGTGGCCCGCCTGAACTCGCGTGGGGTAACCTTGGACGTGGCGGCGGTGTTCCGCCTGGCGAACTGCAACGCACCGGGGCGTCCGCATGTGGCGCGGGCTTTGGTGGAGCACGGGACTTGCGCCGACCTCGACGAGGCCTTCGAGCGCTACCTGAAGAAGGACCGGCCAGGCTGGGTGCCGAAGCGAAAGATGAGCGTGGCGCTGGCCCTGGAGTTGATCCACGCCGCGGGGGGGTTGGCGGTCATTGCGCATCCCGGCTTGAACCACGATGACAGCCTGATCGGGAAGCTGGCGCGGCTGGGGCTCGACGGGATGGAGTGTTTTCATCCGAAGCACTCGTTGCTGGCGTCCCGCAAGTACCAGGCCATGGCCGTGGAACTGGGCCTTCTGGTCACCGGGGGATCCGACTGTCACGGGCAGAGCAAGAACCGGCCCACGATGGGCACCGTGCGACTGGCCTGGGAACACGTCGAGCGGTTGCAGTCGTGCTGGGACAAACGGCGCGCGCCATCGAGTGGCGCGGGCCTTGCCGGCCCGACGTCGCTCCCGGTTCCCACGGTTCCCGAACGTCGGGCGTGCCCCTGAGGTCGCCTGGTACCTCTCCCGCCCGGCTGCCCCCGCCTCTTCCGCGCCACCACCCCACCTCCTCCCGGACCCCACGCCTGCTCGCTCCTCTCCTACCATGGGATTGTTCGCCAAAATCAAGTCCGGTCTCGAGAAGACCCAGCAGAAGCTGGTCCATGAGATCAAACGCATCGTCACCCTTTCGCCGAAACTGTCCGCCGCGTCGCTCGCCGACATCGAGACGGCGCTGATGGCGGCGGATTTCGGCATGGCAATGACGCAGCAGATCGTGACGGAGGCCCGGGAGGGCTTCGAGACGCAGGGGCGCGGTGGGCTCGACGTGCTGAGCGTCGCGAAGCGGGAGGTGGTGCGGGCGTTCGCGGCCAACGAGGCCGAACTCCGCCGGGAGGCGGGTTCACTGACCGTCGTCTCGATCGTGGGGGTCAACGGCACCGGCAAGACCACCACCACGGCGAAACTGGCTCATTTCATTCAGGGCAGGGGACAGACCGCGGTGATCGCGGCGTGTGACACGTTCCGAGCCGCCGCCATCGAGCAACTCAAGCTCTGGGGTCAGCGGTTGGAGATCCCGGTCATCGCCGGCGCCTATGGGGCCGACGCGGCGGCGGTGGGGCACGATGCCGTCACGGCGGCCCGTGCCCGGGGGGCCGACTACCTCCTGGTGGACACGGCGGGCCGGTTGCACACGAAGCACAACCTCATGCAGGAACTCCAGAAACTGCATCGGGTGATCGGGAAGCAGGCGCCGGGCGCGCCGCACGAGGTATTGCTGGTCCTGGACGGGTCCACCGGGATGAATGCCCTGAGCCAGGCCCGAGAGTTTCACAAGGCGGTGCCGATCACCGGCCTGGTGATCACCAAACTCGACGGCACCAGCAAGGGCGGGATGGTCGTGGCCATCCGCCAGGAGTTGGGGCTCCCGGTGAAATTCATCGGCGTTGGCGAGCAAGCCGACGATCTCCAGGCCTTCGACCCCCAGCAGTTTGCCGACGCGCTGTTTGCGGAGGAGGCAGACTAAAATGAGACGGGCCGGGGTTTCCCCCGGCCCGCGGTGCGCTGACGGGCTCTAACTGTCGGGCGCCCGCTAGGAGCAGCCGAGGCTTTCGCCGCAGTTGAGGCACTTGTAGCAGGCGCCGTTTCGCACCGTGATCTGTCCGCAGGTGGGGCAGCCGGGGGCATCGCCCTGATTCTGGAAGGTGCTCGTAAGCGCGTTGGCCCCATTCGACCCGTTCGCCCCGTTCGACCCGTGCCGCAGCAGGACGGGGGACCGTGGTTTCGGCACTGGGTGGGAGCCGAGCTCGAGCTCAACCGCGGGAACGTCGTCGCCGATCTCCAGCTCAGCGACCGGGCGGTTCACTTTTTTTTTGAGCTCCTCCTCCAGGCCGGGCATGGCGAGCTCGGGTTGGTCGTTCCGGGGCGCGCTGGCGGCGCGGTAGCCGGGAATGAACTCGTTGGCCATCCAGCGGAAGACGTAGTCGATGATCGAGAAGGCTTGGCGGATGTCCGGGTTCCGGGTGAAGCCGCTGGGTTCGAACCGCTGGTAGGCGAACTTGCGGACCAGGGATTCGAGCGGGACGCCATACTGCAGGGACATGGAAGTGAGGGCTCCGATGGTGTCCATGAGGCCACCGATGGTGCTGCCCTCCTTGGCCATGGTGACGAACATCTCGCCCGGCTGCCGGTTGTCGAACAGGCCGACGGTGAGGTAGCCCTCGTGATCCGCGATGCTGAACTTGTGGGTCACGGCCTGGCGGGTCTCCGGCAGCCGACGGCGGATGGGCTTGATCGATTCATTGCGGAGGTGCGCGATCTCGGCCTCCAACTCCTGAATGCGGGCGGTCAACTCGCTGGCGACCGTGGCGGCGGCCGTCGCGGGGTCCACGCCTTCCCCGGTCCGCTTGGTGTTCAGCGGTTGGGAGCGCTTGGACCCGTCACGGTAGATGGCGACGCACTTGAGCCCCATCTTCCAGGCCTGGGTGTACGCGTCCCGGATGTCCGCGATCGTGGCTTCGTTGGGGAGGTTGACGGTCTTGGAGATCGCCCCCGAGATGAAGGGCTGGGAGGCACCCATCATACCAAGGTGGGCCCGATAGTGGATGCTGCGCTGTCCCCGGAAGGGCTTGAAGGCGCAGTCGAACACGGGCAGGTGTTCCGGCTTGAGCGGGGTGCGCACGACACTCCCGTCGTCCTGGACGGCGTCCTCGATGGTGTCGTGCCTGCTGATGTAGGCGACGATATCTTCGACCTCGGCGACGGAGTATCCCAGGCGGCTGAGCGCTTCCGGCACGGTACGGTTGACGATCTTGAACGTGCCGCCGCCGGCGAGGACCTTGTATTTGATCAGCGCGATATCGGGCTCCACGCCGGTGGTGTCGCAGTCCATCAGGAAGG
>JBBQML010000403.1:0-5250 GCA_038328885.1 Verrucomicrobiota bacterium
GGTCTCGCGCCGCTGGGTGGCGCCGGACTGGATCTGCACCACCACGATGCAGGTATGGTCGGTGGTGGTGGAGTTGGGCAACCCAAAGCGCACCCTCAGATCGATCACCGGGATGATCTTGCCCCGCAGGTTGATCACCCCCCGGATGAAATCGGGCATCTGCGGGACGCAGGTGATGCTGGTCATCCGGATGATCTCGCGCACCTTGCGTACATCCACGGCGTAGGATTCCTGACCTAGGGCGAACGTGAGGTACTTTGTGCCGAGGTTTCTCACGGTGGTCCCCGCGGCGGGGGCTGGGGCTGATGTGGTCATGGATGGATTGGGGGGTAGTGACCCGCTCATCGGCGGGGGTCCCCGGAACTTGAGCCGAATTAGCGCATTTCAGGACAGTCATCGTCTGAATGGGCATTTCTAATCCTTGGAGGGTTTCGTTGGATCGGAGCCTCTTTTCCGTGACCGCGGACCGTCCGCTCCCCCGGTTGCCTGCACGGCGGGCCCCGCCAGCGGCTCAAGACTCTCCCGGCGGCGCCGATAAGCCTCTCGGCCGCTCGCTGCCTGGCGGCAGCACGGAGCAACCAGGCAGCCACGCCAACCCCAGCTCTCCCGATCTATGCAGCAAGCCTCCGCCATCAACGGCGTCGGCGGAGCGTCCAACCTACTCCGGAACCGGCTCACTCACGAAGAGTTGGCCACCGTGGCCCGGTTGGCCGCCCGCGACCGCGAAGTCCGCCTCCACGAAGCCCAGCACGCAGCCATCGCAGGCGATCTCGCCCTCGGCGGTCCCCAGTTCACCTACCAAACCGGTCCCGACGGAAAACTCTACGCGATCGGTGGCGAGGTGAAGTTGAGCATGAAGTCCGGCCGGACCCCCGAAGAAACCATCAGCAGGGCCCAGCGCATGCAGGCAGCCGCAACCTCGCCGGCGAGCCCTTCCGGGGCTGACTTGGCGGTGGCCGCTCAGGCGGCGCGAATGGAAGCGGAAGCCCGCCGGAACCAGTTCGGCGACCCAAACGAATCCTCCGTGATCACGCGAGCGGACCAACTTGACCGTCCGCGTCCCCAGGGCCCGACGTCGTAGCAACCGACTGCCTACGTCCCCTCTCCGACCGCCGCGGGATGCCACACGCCCATCCAGGGTTTCAACCACGTGTCGCCGGCGAAGGGTTTGGCCAGGCAGGGTATAGATAGCTGGCCCGCCAACTCCGCGTCATGCTGCTGCGCCGGGAGCCCGCTCATCGCC
Source organism: Verrucomicrobiota bacterium (assembly GCA_038328885.1). Lineage (GTDB taxonomy): Bacteria > Verrucomicrobiota > Verrucomicrobiia > Limisphaerales > CAIMTB01 > CAIMTB01. Next base: position 1,244 of record JBBQML010000403.1, read on the forward strand.
ACGATCGGGATCCGGGGATCCACCTTGCGCACCGCACGAATGAACGCCGCGCCATCCATGCTCGGCATCATCATGTCCGTGAGCACGACGCGGATCTCGGACTGGTGACGGGTGAACTGGGTGAGGGCGTCCACGCCGTCCACCGCCACGAGGGCCAAATACCCGTTGCAGGAAAGGATCTTCTGCGCGGCGGTGCGGATCGGGCCCTCGTCGTCCACGACGAGCACGGTCTCGCCGTTCCCTACCGGCACGGCGTCAGCGGCGACGGGCCGCGGTTCACCGCCGCTCTTCTGAATGGCCGGCAGGAAGACGCGGAACGACGACCCCTCGCCGGGTTCGGAGGACACCTCGACGAAGCCGTAGTGGGCTTTCACGATGCCGAGCACGGTGGAAAGGCCGAGGCCGGTGCCCTCGCCGGGCGGCTTGGTGGTGAAGAACGGATCGAAGATCTTGTCGCGGATGGACGCCGGGATCCCTGTGCCCTGGTCCGATACTTCCAGCACGACGTACGGGCCGGGGCGGGCCTCGCCCCGCAATTCGCAGAAGGACCCATCCGCCAGGAAATTCCGCGCGCCGAGCGTGAGCGCCCCGCCCTCGGGCATGGCATCGCGCGCGTTCACGCACAGGTTGAGGAGCACCTGGTGGATCTGGGTGATGTCCCCCACCACCGGCCAGAGGTCCGGCGCGGATTGTGCGATGAACTGGATGTTCTTTGGGAAGGTCTCCTGCGCCAACCGCCCCATCTCCTTGAGCACGAGTTCCAGGCGCAGTTCCACCCGCTCGCTCTCCTGACCCCGGCCAAACGTCAACAGTTGCCGGACGATCCCCGAGCCACGGTCCGCGCTGCTCCGGAGGAGCTCCAGCAACTCCGCGTCCCCCGGGTTTGAAGGGCGGGTGGCGAGGAACTCGGCCACCATCAGGATCGGTGAGAATACGTTGTTGAGGTCGTGCGCCAGCCCGCTGGACAGCGCGCCGATGCACTCCATGCGCTGTGAGCGGAGGAACTGCTTCTCGAGGCGCTTCTTCTCCGTAAGGTCCGTGCTGACGATCAGGATGGATTTCGGCTCGCCCTGGGCGTCTCTCACCAGGCTCAGGCGGCAATCGGCCTCGATGATGCGGCCATCGCGGGCCGAATGCTGGAGTTCACCACTCCACGAGCCGAGGGTCAGGACATCGTTGCGGGCCTGGAGCAGTTCGCCGCTGACCCGGCCGAAGAGCAGATCCTCGCCCTGGGCGCCCAGCGCCTCCTCCTTCGACCAACCATAGAGTTCCTCGGCGGCGCGGTTCCAGAACTCGATCCGGCCGGCCAGCGACTGCACGCAAATCGCGTCCTGGGCGATGTCCAGCAACGCCGCCTGCTCACGCAACTGCGTCTCTCCCTCGCGTCGCTCGGTGGTGTCCACGTTGAACCCCAGGGCTCCCGTGACGCGGCCCTGACCGTCACGCAGGGCCACCGCCGAGCCGTGCACCCACCGGATCCTGCCCTCGGGGGATGCGCAGCGGAAATCGCGCCGCCACTCGCGGCCCTCCAGCAGGCAGGCATTCCACTCCGCCACCACCGCTTCACGATCCTCCGGGTGCAGGGATTCCGACCAACCCGACGCCAGCGCCGCCCCCGGCGTGAGCCCCGCCAGTTCGCACCAGCGCCGGTTCACGAACGTGCAGCGCCCCTCGGCGTCGGTCTCGAAGATCCCCACGGGCGCCTGCTCCGCCAGGGTGCGGAACCGCTGCTCGCTGTCCTGGACCTTCCGGTTCGACTGCTCGCCCTCGATCCACCGCTGCCGCAGGGCGATCATCAAGCGGCGTAACATCAGCAACCCCACCAACCAGCAGGCCACCAATCCGGTGGCCGCGGCGCCCACCAGAGGGAACGCGCCCGGACCGGCCGTCCCGAGGGGAATGACGACGCTGAACCCACCCAGGGGCGAACCGAGGCCCTGTCCGGCCGTGGAATGACAGGAGCCGCACTGGGCCTGCGCCGGCACCCCGACCATATACCGAAGCGCCGGGCGCCCGTCCCGGACGGTCTCCTCGACCACCAACCGCTCCCCCTGTGCCAACCGTTGGAGCGCCCCCGTTTCCCAGGGGTCGGGCGCGTTCTCCGGGCGTCGCGGGGTCAGGCTGCGCAGGTGTCCCCGGGGTCCGCCCCCGGAAGGCTCCGGACCCGCGACCAGACGCTCCAGGTGCACCGGACTGAGGCGGGTGAGTTTCTCGCCACTCACGGTGGCAAGATCCCGCTGGGGAAGCTGGGCGAGCGCAGGGTCGGGCGCGATCGACTCCGAGACCAGGGCATACACACCTCCACGGGCGGCGTTGAGGGAGTGCAGCGACAACTCCGCGGTCGCGGCTTCCCGCGCGCGCACTTCCGCACCGCGCACCCTTTCCTCCCGGGCGTCGCGCAACCCGAGCCCCAGGGCAACCGCGACCATCAAGGTCCAACCCGCCGCCGCCCATCCGAAGACCCGCCGGGCCGAGGGCCACCCGACGGCCGCGTCCGTTGGATTCTGGGGATGAGTCATGAGTCGGCCGTGCTTGATTCACGCAGACCGTGATTGAAACGCAAGCGAATGGCCGGGCAGCGAATGGCCGGGCAGGCGCGGTCCTCGATGGTTCCGTTGCCTCGGAGGTGATCCATGGGTTGCCGGTGTCGCGGAGCGACAACCGCCAACGGGGAAACCCCAGCGACCCAGAGGGCCCCCCAGCAGACCAGTTCCGGAACGGCTAATTGACCAGCGCCCTGGGACGGTGAGCCCGGGCCCGGGCCTTGGGAGCCTCGCCCTTCATCTGAACCGACCGTGGAGTGGGTCGAGCTCCGGACGACGATGCCGAATCTCGGGGCTCCCGCGTCACCCGCATCATCCGCGTCCTCCGCGCCGGGCCGCCATCGACCGGACGCAGGAGCTGAGTTTGCCTCTCAGTTTCACTTGAAGGTCTGCAGCAGGAACTGCAGTTGCTGGTTGTTGCGTGCCTGGGCCTGCTCCATCGCCACAAAGCTTGCCGTGAGTCGCTCCGCCTCGCTCAGCACCAACCGCTCCATGTCCGCGACCTGCGACGTGATGGCCACCGCCTGGCGCGACAGCGTCGTCTGGTGCGAGGTGAGATTCCCATCATCCCCGATGGTGGACTCGAGGTAGTTGTCGAAGAGGTTCGCCAGCCCGAATTCCTTGTTGGTGAAGAAGTCCTTCACCGAGGACAGGTTGTTCGCCAGCGCCGCGTCGAGGCCCGCGATCCCGGTCGTGGATAGAGCGTCGTCGTAGCCGTTCGAGCTGATCCCGAGGCTGTCCAGGCGCACGATGGAACCGGTGAGGTCGCTGAGGGTCGAGGTCGCCAGCGCCCGCAGCCGGGTGGTCAGGCTCGTGGCCTCGGGATCGTCGGCGAGCAGACCCGCCGTCACTTTGCCCTGGGCGTCCGTCGAGCTCGCGGTGTAACTCCCGATCTGCGACTGGCTGCTGTTATACGCGTCCACGAATCCAGTGATCGCGGCCTTGATCCGGTCCGTATCCACGCCCACGGAGATGTCGAAGGTGTCCTCCGCCAGAGCCGTGACACTCAGGCCCGTCAGACCGGAACTGGCGTCCGTGATGATGTTGCTCTGGCTGGTCAGGGTGCCGCCGCCGTTGACCGTGTACTCGAGGTTGTCACCCAGCGCCAGGGTCGCGCCCAGGAGGCCCGCCGCGGCGAGGAAATTGCCGGTCCCGACGTCCTCCATCGCGATGCCCACGCTCCCCGTGCCCTTGTTGGCGACCGTGAACCGGTCGTTCGCCGCGTCATAGCTGGCCAGCACGCCCGCCGCGGAGGAGTTGATCCGGTTGAGCACCGTCGCGACACTGTCCGTGGTCGTGTCATAGGCGATGCCGACTCCGTTGATCTTGAACTCACCCGCACTGCCGCCGGTGAGCGGGGTCGCGAAGTTCGCGACGTTCATCGCCCCGTTCATTCGCACCGCCCCCAACTCACTGCTGCTCACCAGGCTCGTGGCGTTGTTGGCGTTCAGTTTGGCCACTTGC
>JBBQML010000404.1:0-5245 GCA_038328885.1 Verrucomicrobiota bacterium
CACTCCAAGAGGAGCGGCGCGCCTTGGAGTGCGCCGAGGAACCCGGCGAGGCGGCGCTTTGGTATCCGGTCACCCACACCTCATGGATGCACCGGTTTTCCTCCTGAATTCTACGGGAGGATTCCTGAAGGGTCCGGTTCGATCGGCGCCACCGTTGCGCCCCGCAATACGGCACGCTGCCCCCCCGGGGAGCCCGCCCGAGACTACCCCTCCGCCGACCAGCCACCGCCCGGGAGGCTGCCGGTCCACGCGCCTATCCGCTTGACCGCTCCCCGGCCACCGTTGACACGATCCCTCCCGGTCGACAACACTTTGTTCGGTAACCTGAGTTGTTTAGTTATGAATAGTTCCGAGACGGTTGGCCTGAAGCTCACCCACAACGAGGTGATCAAGGCCGCCATTCCCACCCTGGCTGGCGATATCGCCGCCACTGTCGCCAACCCGGCCGTGGACCGCTTCTCGGAGGACGACCAGCAATTCATCAAGTTCCACGGCATCTACCAGCAGGACGACCGGGACCTCCGGAAGACGGGGAAGAAATTCATCATGATGGTTCGCGGCCGGATTCCGGGCGGCGTGCTGTCCCGGGCGCAGTGGTGCGTCTTCGATGATCTGGCGACCCGCTACGCCAACGACACCCTGCGCATCACCACCCGCCAGAGCATCCAGTTCCACGGTATCGTCATGGCGGGGCTCGGGCCCCTGGTGAAGCGGATCAATGAATGCCTCCTGTCCACGCTCGCGGCCTGCGGTGACGTGAACCGCAACGTTCTGGCCCCGCCGATCCCGGCGTTCACCCAGGCTCGCGAGGAGGTTTTCGCCGACTGCGTGCGGGTGGCGGATGCCCTCCGGCCTCAGACCCGTGCCTACCATGCGATCTGGATCGACGGCGTCCAACTCGACCTGGCCGATCCCGCGAACCGCGACTACGTGGATCCGTTGTACGGGCGGACGTACCTGCCTCGGAAGTTCAAGGTTGCCTTCGTCATCCCTCCGCTGAACGACCTCGACGTGCTCACCAACGACCTTGGGTTCATCGCCGTGGTCGAGCGCGACCGACTGATCGGCTACAACCTGAGCGTCGGCGGAGGCATGGGCCGGAGTCATGGCAATGACCAGACCTATCCGAGGCTCGCCGACGTCCTTGGTTTCCTGGCTCCGGAGCGGCTCATCGACGTGGCCAAGGCGGTGCTCACGATCCACCGCGACTTCGGCGACCGGACCGATCGCAAGCACGCCCGGCTCAAGTACGTGGTCGAGGAGAAAGGCGTGGACTGGACCCGGGAGCAGGTGGAGACGCGGGCGGGGTTCAGGCTCGAAGCGGCGCGCCCGTTTGCCTTCACCCGCCAGGGAGACCTGTATGGCTGGAACCGGCAAGTCGACGGTCGTTGGTTCCTCGGTCTCTGGGTGCAGAGCGGCCGCGTGAAGGACGACGGAGCACGCCGGTTGAAGACCGCCCTGCGGCAGATCGCGGAGCGATTCCCGGTGGAGTTCCGCCTCACGGCCAACCAGAACGTGCTCCTCGCGAACGTCGGCGAGGCTGACCGTGCCTCCCTCGACACGCTTCTGATCGAACACGGCGTGAAGACGTCAGACCAGGCGACGGTGCTCCACTCCGCCGCGCTGGCGTGCCCGGCCCTGCCGACTTGCGGCCTGGCCCTCGCCGAGTCGGAGCGTTACCTGCCAGGCCTGCTGGACCGTTTGGAGAGCGTCTGCGAGGAAGTCGGGATCGGAGGCCAGGAGATTGTCATCCGCATGACTGGTTGCCCCAACGGGTGTACGCGGACGTACGCTGCCGAGATCGGCTTTGTGGGGAAGGCGCCGGGTCGCTACCAGATCTGGCTTGGCGGCAACGCGGGGAGCACCCGCCTCAACCGGCTGTGGAAGGATAGCGTCAAGGACCCCGACATCGTGAACGAACTGCGTCCCGTCCTCGTGCGGTACGCGCACGAGCGGGCGGCAGGCGAAGGGTTTGGCGACTGGTCCCACCGGGTCCTGCTCGCCGAATTACCCACGACGCCGGCTGCCGCCTGAGCTCGCGGCGCGCATGGGCTCCCGGATGCCTGTCGGAGAAAAGAAAAGGGGCCGGTCCCGGGGACCGGCCCGCATCGTTGCGCGCCCGCGGAGGGAGGGCGCAAGGGAATCAACCGTTCAACGCCTCGTACACCTTCCCGACCATCTTCTCGTCCGGCTTGAGCGTCTTGGCGCCCTTCTGCCACTTGGCGGGACATGCCTCGTCGGGATGCTTCGCGAGGTAGCTGTTGGCCTCCATCTTCCGGAGCAACTCGTCGGCGTTGCGGCCCACGTTGTAGAAGTTGACCTCGGAAGAAACGAGTTTCCCCGCCGGGTTGATGATGAAGGTGCCACGCAGGGCGAGGCCCGAAGCCGGATCGTAAACCCCGAACAGGCGGCTCACCGTGCCGGTGGGGTCCGCCGCCATGACGTACTTCACGTCCGCCAGCAGCTTCTCGCTGTTCCGCCAGGCCAGGTGGCTGAATTTGGTGTCCGTCGAGACACCGATCACCTCGCAGCCCAGCTTCTTCAGCACGGCGTGCTTCTCCGCCAGGTCAGCCAGTTCGGTCGGACAAACGAAGGTGAAGTCCGCGGGGTAGAACACCAACACGGTCCACTTCCCCTTCTTCTTCGACTCGGCCAGGGAGATCTTGCCAAACCCGCCATCCGACGGGTCGTAGGTTTCCATTTCAAAGTCCGGCACGTCGGCACCGACCGACACGACCATGGGTTCATCGCAACACATAGGTTCTTATTCCGCTCCGGTTTCGTTTCTTCGTGGGACGGCCGGCGCTCACCGCAGTGCGTGTCGACGCCTTCGACCCCCGCGCCGCCGGCCCCGGCCATTTCTCGCGACCGCAGGAATGCCGCCAGACCGCGCCGCGGTCAAGTTCGCCGCTCCCTCCTCATCCCACCACCACCCCCGGACCGCGCATGCCGAACGTCTCTGACCTCCCCACGCTGAACCGCGAACTCGCGGGCCGCTGCGCCCGAGATATCGTCCGCTGGGCCATCGACGACGCCGATGGCCGGGCCATCGTCTCCACCAACTTCCGTCCCTACGAAGCCGTTCTGCTGCACCTCTGCACCGAGGTCCGCCGCGACCTCCCGGTGCTGTGGGTGGACCACGGGTACAATCGCCCCGCCACCTACCGCTACGCGGAGGCCCTGCGGGAACGGCTCAAACTGAATCTCAAACCCTTCCTTCCCCGGGTGACGGCGGCCCATCGGGACGCCATTCACGGGCCCCTGCCCGGCCCCGACCAGGAGGAGGCGCTGAAGGCGTTCAGCAAGGTCATGAAGCTGGAACCCTTCCAGCGCGGCATGCGCGAGCTCGCTCCGACCGTCTGGCTCACGGCCCTGCGCAAGACCCAGAATCCCAACCGCGCCGGCTTGGATATCGTCTCCGAGGACACCAACTTCCAGACGCTCAAGGTGAGCCCGCTCTTCCACTGGTCCGACGCCGACCTCGAGGCCTACCTTCGGGAGCACGGACTGCCGAACGAGTGGGACTATTTCGACCCCGCCAAAGCGGACGAGAAGCGGGAGTGCGGCCTGCACGCCGCCTGGGGCGCCCAGGCCGCCCCCACCGCCTGACACCGCCACCCCCTGACACCGCCGTCCGCCCACCGATGTCGACCTCCAAGTACCACCTCGATCACCTGCAGCACCTCGAAACCGAGGCCCTTCACATCATGCGGGAGGTTGCCGCCGAGTTCGAGCGCCCGGCCCTGATGTTCTCCGGAGGCAAGGATTCGATCTGTCTCCTCCGGCTGGCCGAGAAGGCCTTCCGCCCCTCGGACATCCCGTTGCCGTTTCTCAACGTCGACACCGGCCATCACTTCCCGGAGCTGAACGAGTTCCGGGACCATCGGGCGAGCCAACTCGGCGCCCGCCTGATCGTCCGCAAGGTCGAGGATGCCATCGCCGCGGGCGTTGCCGTGCCCAATCCGGGCGAGATCAGCCGCAACCGCCTCCAGATCCCCACCCTGCTCGCCGCCATCGAGGAGTTTCGCTTCGACTGCTGCATCGGCGGCGCCCGGCGCGATGAGGAAAAGGCCCGCGCCAAGGAGCGCTTCTTCAGCTTCCGCGACGCCTTCGGCCAATGGGACCCCCGGAACCAGCGCCCGGAGATCTGGAACCTCTACAACGCCCGCGTGAACTCCGGTGAACACATGCGCGTTTTCCCCCTGAGCAACTGGACGGAGATGGACGTCTGGGAGTACATCGGCGCCGAGAAACTCGAGGTCCCCACGATCTACTTCAGCCACCCGCGCCGCTGCGTCCGCCGCCACGGCCAGTGGCTGCCCGTGACGGACCTGCTCCCTCCCACGGCGAAAGAGGAGGTCCGCGACCTCGTCGTGCGCGTCCGCACCATCGGCGACATCATCAGCACCGGCTTGGTCGAGAGCCGCGCTGACACCGTGGACGACATCCTCGCGGAGATTGCCGCCGCGCGCGTCACCGAGCGCGGCTCTCGCGCTGACGACAAGTCCAGCGAGGCGGCCATGGAGGACCGCAAGAAGCAGGGGTATTTCTAGAGTTCCGCCCACCCACCGTCGCCCGCCCATCGCCCATCGCCCATGCCCGCCTCCCACCCCATCGAGATCCTGCGCTTCAACACGTGCGGCTCGGTCGACGACGGCAAGTCGACGCTCATCGGCCGCCTGCTCTACGACTCCAAGTCGCTGATGGAGGATCAACTCGACGCCCTCGAGCGCTCCGCCGACATCACCGGCGGCGGACAGATCAACCTGGCGAACCTGACCGACGGCCTCCGTGCGGAACGGGAACAGGGCATCACCATCGACGTCGCCTACCGCTACTTCGCCACGCCCCGGCGGAAGTTCATCATCGCCGACACCCCCGGGCACGTGCAGTACACGCGCAACATGGTGACGGGGGCCTCGAACGCGAACCTCTCCATCGTCCTGATCGACGCCCGTCACGGGGTGACCGAGCAGACCCGGCGCCACGCCTGCATCGCCGCCCTCCTCGGCATCCCCCACGTCGTCATCGCGATCAACAAGATGGACCTCGTCGGCTGGAGCGAGGACCGGTTCCTCGAGATCCGGGACCAGTGCGAGGATTTCCTGCCGCGGCTCGACGTCCTTCGTGACGTGAAGTTCATCCCCATCAGTGCGCTCAACGGGGACAACGTCGTGGATCCCTCCTGCCGGACGCCCTGGTTCCAGGGTCCGACCCTGCTTGGCCACCTGGAGACCGTTCATAT
>JBBQML010000405.1:0-5199 GCA_038328885.1 Verrucomicrobiota bacterium
GCTTTGGTATCCGGTCACCCACAACTCATGGATGCACCGGCGGCCGCCTGACGGCAGGGTTCGGGCTGGCATCCGGGCCGGGGCACACTATTTTCGCGCTGAATTCAGCCGGCCCGTAAACTGCTCCGTGCACGGTCCGGCTCGCTCAACCCATTCCAACCCGTGTCCATCCATGACTGAACGCATCGCATTTGTCGGAGTCGGCCGCATGGGCGCCAACATGGCCCGGCGACTGAAGGATTGCGGCTTCAACGTGACCGCCGTCCATGACGTCAACCGCGCCGCGGCGGAGGATCTTGCGCGCGAACTCGGCTCCCGGGCCTGCGAGAGGTTGGCGGAGGTCACGGCCGCCGCGGATGTGGTGATCACCGTGGTCACCGACGATGCCGCAATGGCGGGTATCTTTCTGGGCAGGCGGGACAGCCTTCTGCACGGCGCCGCGGGCCGCCTCTTCGTAAACTGCGCCACCCTCTCACCATCGGTGCATCGGGACCTCGAGCGCCGGGCGGCGAAGGTGGGAGCGCTTTCGCTGGAGGCCTGCATGGCCTCGAGCATTCCGCAGGCCCGGGAAGGCAAGTTGTACCTCATGTGTGGCGGCCCGGCGGAGGCGTTCGAACGGGCGAAGCCCGTGCTCACGGTCCTGGCCAACGACGGGCAGACCCTGCGCCATCTGGGCGCAGCGGGACGTGCGGCCGAGGTCAAGGCGCTGGTGAACCTGGTGATGAACATCAACACCGCAGGCCTCGCCGAGGGCCTGGCGCTGGGATCGGCGCTGGGCCTCGACCTGAATGTCCTTCGCGAAGTCTTCTCCCAGACCGGGGCCAACTCCCGCGTCTTGCAGACCGATGGCGAGGACATGCAGAACCGCGATCATTCCTGCTTCTTCTCCGCCGCGCATGCAGCCAAGGACTGCGGCATCGCCCTCGCGCTGGCACAGGGCCAGAAGCTCGACCTGCCGCTGGCCGCCGCGACCTTGCGCCAATACGCGCGCATGGTGGACCAGGGCCTCGGCGAACTCGACAAGTCCGGGATTGCGGAATTGACGTTCAAAGGGCGTCACCAGCCGAAGCGGGCGAAGTCGAAGGTGAAGTCGAAGGTGAAGTCGAAGGTGAAGTCGACGGCCGGGCTACGAAAGAAGTCCGTGTAGTCGCGGACGGGGGGCCACGCTGATCACCGCGGAGTAAGGAGTGCGGAAGGCTCAGGCGGCGAGAGGTTGCACCGGGTGCCTGGCGGGGAAGGTGCCGGGAGCGGGCGCCGTTCCACCACGGCGGGTGCCGGGGGCCCGTCGGGACTCGCCGTCGGGGGTTCCTGTGCCCATTCTCTCGCGACGATGATGACGGCGCTTTTGCTGGTGGGTGGGCTGCTGGTGCTGGTGGCCGGGGGCGATCTCCTGGTGCGCGGCGCCTCGCGGTTGGCCCTTTCCCTCGGCATCTCTCCCCTGGTGGTGGGGTTGACGGTGGTGGCCTTGGGCACCAGTTCCCCGGAGATGGCCGTTTCCATCCAGGCGGCCCTGGCCGGGCGAGTCGACCTCGCGTTGGGGAACGTGGTGGGCAGCAACATTTTCAATGTGCTGTTCATCCTCGGCCTGAGCGCCCTGGTCACTCCGCTGCTCGTGGCCCGACAGGTGATTCGGCAGGAGGTCCCGATCATGATCGGGGCTTCGTTGCTGCTCTGCGGATTCGCGCTGGATCGGGGGATCTCCCGCATGGAAGGCGGCCTCTTTGCGGCGCTACTCATCGGCTACGTGGTGTTCCTCATCCGGCAGAGCCGCCGCGAAACCAAGGCCCTGGAGGGCGACCGCACCCAGGACTTGCCAGCACTCGCTCCCGGTTCCGGGGGTGGACGTCTCACCCTGAGCGTGGGGTTCGTTGTCGTGGGTTTGGTGTTGCTGGTGGTGGGCTCCCGCTGGCTGGTGGAGGGTGCCATCACCGTTGCCCAGGCCCTGGGAATACCCGAGGTGATGATCGGGTTGACGCTCGTGGCCGCGGGCACCTCGCTTCCCGAGGTGGCGGCCTCGGTGATCGCCGCCTGGCGGGGCCAGCGCGACATCGCGGTGGGAAACGTGGTCGGTAGCAACACCTTCAACATCCTTGGCGTACTCGGCTTCTCGGCCCTGGTCGCGCCTGCCCCCCTCGCGGTGCCCGCCTCGCTCTTGTCCTTCGACCTCCCGGTGATGCTCGCTGTGGCGGTGGCCTGCCTGCCGGTCTTCTTCACCGGGCACACCATTGCCCGCTGGGAGGGGGCTGTCTTTCTCGGTTACTACTTCGCCTACATCACCTACCTGGTACTCCTCTCCCAGCGTCACGACGCGCTGGCCATGTTCACGCTGCCGATGCGCTGGTTCGTCCTGCCGCTCACCACGCTCACACTGGGGGTCCTGGTCGGCCGGGCCTGGCGAAGGCAGCGCCAGACCAGCGCCTAGCCGCCGCGCCCCCAGGTCGGGCCGTGGACGGAAACACCCTCTCCCCGCTCCCTCCTCCCCACTCCCCACTCCCCACACCGAGCTCCGCGAGGTTTCCGCGAGGTTTCCGGTTGCCTGGGGTGGGGCTCTCCTGCGGCAATGGGGCACCTGATGACGCGCACCGAGACCCGCTTCTTTGAGCTCGCCACCGAGCAGCGCCCGTTCTTCCTGCAGAGCGGCGAACCCCTCACGCCGGCAACACTGGCGTACGAGACCTACGGCACCCTGAACGCCGCGGGAGACAACGCGATTCTCGTCTTCCACGCGCTCAGCGGCTCCCAGCATGCCGCAGGCTTCAACCCCGAGATCTCGGGCGTCGGGGAGCGTTGGACCGAGGAGGTGCATACGGGTTGGTGGGACGATTTCATCGGGCCTGGCAGGGCCCTCGACACCGACGAGTTCCTGGTGGTGTGCGTGAACTACCTCGGGGGCTGCTACGGGTCCACAGGACCGGGGTCCATCGATCCCCGGACGGGGAGGCCGTACGGTCCGCGGTTCCCGCAGTTGACGATCGCGGACATCGTGGACAGCCAGTTGGCTCTTCTGGATCACCTGGGGGTGGGGGTGTTGCACGCGGCCGTGGGGGCTTCGCTGGGCGGGATGTTGGCTCTGAGCCTCGCCACCCGGGTCCCGGAGCGGGTGCGGACGGTCATTCCGTTCGCCACTGGGTTACGGACGACGCCGCTGCAACGGTTGCACAACCTCGAGCAGATCTGTGCTATCGAGGCGGATCCCGACTTTCGGGGGGGAGCGTACTACGAGGGCCGGCCGCCGCACCGCGGGTTGGCGTTGGCGCGGATGATCGGGCACAAGACGTTCGTTTCGCTGGGGGCGATGGAGGAACGGGCGCGGTCGGAGGTGGTCCGGCGTGACCAAACCCTCGCCTGGTACCAGCTCCGCAGCCCGATCGAGAGCTACATGCTGCACCAGGGACAGAAGTTCGTGCAGCGGTTCGACGCGAACACCTACCTGCGAATCCTGGATGCCTGGAACCGCTTCGACCTGGTGCGGGAGGGGGTGGCGTCCGATCTCGTGGCGCTGTTCCAGCGGTGTCGGCGGCAGAGCTACCTCGTGTTCACGATCGATTCGGACGCGTGCTTCTACCCCGACGAGCAGGCGGGCTTGATGGACGTGCTGAAGCGGGCGGGCGTGGACGCGACCCGGATCACCGTGCACAGCGACAAGGGCCATGATTCCTTCCTCCTGGAACCGCACCTCTACCGGCCCTTCCTGCGGGCGGTCCTGACGAGTTAGCGCGGACTCAGGTCGGAGCTTGCACTGGCGGTGGCCGGACCATTAAAGGACAGGCCCATGAATTCCACCGGTTGCACCCTCGGGGTTGCGCGGATCCTCCTCACCGCAGTTGCCCTTGCCGTCGCACCGACGGGCTTTGCGGCCGAGCCTGTTTCCGGTGCCGCCGCGGGTGGCCAGCGCCCGGCCGGACGTGCCGCGGTGGATCCGGGGGTGATGGCGGCGGATGTCCTCGTGGTTCGGCCCGTGAGTTTTGCGTCCACGGTGGTCGGGGCGGCGATCTTCCTGGTGGCCCTGCCGGTCGCGGCGATCACCGGCGATGTGCCACACGTGGGCCGCACGCTGGTAGGCCTGCCGGCGGACTTCACGTTCAAGCGCAAGCTCGGCGACTTCGAGACAACCATCCCCTAGTCAGGTCACCGGCCGCTCGCGAGCCTGGTCGGGCCACGTGAAGCACAGGCTGGTACCCCGGTCCTCCTCGGATTCGATCCAGATCCGACCGCCCCGCGCCTCCACGATGCGCTTCACCAGCGTGAGGCCGAGCCCGGTGCCGGGGATGTCGCTCGTCTGATGGAGGCGCTGGAAGATCTGGAAGACCTTCTCCCGGTAGCGCTTCGGGATCCCGGGGCCGTTGTCCTTCACGGTGAACACCCACGCGCCCTCCTCGCGCCGGGCGGTGACGCGAACTTCGCCCTGGGGCTTGTCGAGGTACTTCACCGCGTTATCCAGCAGGTTCTGGAACACTTGATGGAGGCGTTCGGGGTTGCCCCTGACCACCGGCAGGTCGTCGGCGATGAAGAAACCGATGTTGAGGGGCGGGGCCAGTACCGCAACGACCTGGCGCACGAGTTCGCGGGTGGCGACGCGGGAGACCGGCTCGGGCGAGCGACCGACGCGGGCGCAGGCGAGGAGTCCGTCGATGAGGCGCTGGAGATGTTGCACCCGCTGGCGGAGCAGGGCGAGCAGGCGCAGTCCGCCGGCGTCGAGGTTGGTGGCGTGGTCCTGCGTCAACCATTCGGAAAGCTGATGAATCCCGCGGAGCGGTGCCTTGAGGTCGTGAGTGACCACATAGGCGAACTCGGCGAGTTCCTGGTTCATGGCGCGCAGGTCGCCGGTGCGCTGTTCGACCCGCTGCTCCAGTTCTGCGTTGAGCTGGCGGATGCGGGCTTCGGCCTCCTGCCGCTGGCGGTCAGTGCGGATGGCGCGCAGCAGATTCGCACAGGTGACGAGCATCGGTTCCAGGCGGTTCACGATCCCCGCCGGGTAGGCGCCCGAATCGCGCACGAGGGCCACGACGCCGGTCACCTCGTCATCGTGCCGCAGCGGGAGGCCGAGCCAATGCCGCACCACACCCGATTCGACGGAAGTGTCCCGGGGGACCGACCGGATGACGCTGTTCGAGGAGGAGCGGACTTCCGCGAGCAGTTCCTCAAGTTCTGGCGGCGTCGTCGCTTGGTCGCCTTGGGCCTGGTCCGCCGCGGGTGAGG
>JBBQML010000406.1:0-5198 GCA_038328885.1 Verrucomicrobiota bacterium
CTTCGATCTCCTCCAGCAGGCCCGGGGCTGGAGCGTCGCCTACGCCTCGTGGGGTTTGCTCGTGTTCATCTGCGCCACGGTGATGCTGCGGGCGCGGCGCCTCGCGCTCGGCAGCGCGGAGGCTCGGGGGGCGCCCGGGTCGCCCACTGACCCGTCCCCGGTGACGCGCCGCAGGCAGCTGGCATGGGTGGCCCTGGGTGCCATCCCGGCGAGCCTGCTGCAGGGATGCACCCTTTTCCTGACCACGGACGTCGCCAGTGTCCCGCTCCTCTGGGTCATCCCCCTGGCACTCTATCTGCTGAGCTTCGTGGTCGCTTTCTCCGCTCACGGGAGGCCGGCGGTCCAGGTCGCCGGTCGCATCCTGCCCTTCCTCGCCGCGGCCCTCGCCTTCGCGATCCTCGCCCGGGCCACCCAACCGGTCATCCCGCTCGTGAGCCTGCACCTCGCGTTCCTGCTGCTGGCCGGCCTGGTCGCCCACGGACGACTCGTGAGCCTGCGCCCCCCCCCGGAGCAACTGACCCACTTCTACCTGGCCCTCTCACTGGGTGGCGTCCTGGGCGGTGCTTTCAACGCCCTCCTCGCCCCCCGACTGTTCACCACCGTCGCGGAGTACCCGCTCGCCATTGCCCTCGCGTGTGCCGCAATCCCGTCGCGCCCTTCACGCACCCCTGCCGGCCCGCCCACCACCCCACCGCCCGCGCCCCGGCCGGGCGCCAATCCCCCGTCCGCCCTCGTCGGAATCCTCCGCGACGGAGCCTGGGCCTCCTCGCTCGGCCTCCTCCTGCTGGTGCTCGGTCTGGTCGTTCCCTGGCTGGCCTCCGACCAGGCCCGACTCCGCGACGCCATCGTCTTCGGACTGCCCACCATCGGTGCCTGCGCCCTGCTCGACCGGCCGCGTCGGCTCGCCGCAGGGCTCGCCGCCGTGCTGCTGGCTGGATGGTGGATCCAGGGGCAATGGACCGACACGCGGAAGGCTGAGCGGAACTTCTTCGGCATTACCCGGGTCACCCGGGACCGGGATGCTCGATTCCATCAACTCGTCCACGGCAACACCATCCACGGGCGTCAGTTCCGCGACCCGGCGCGACGCGGCGAAGCGCTGACCTACTATCACACCGACGGCCCCCTGGGCCGTGTCTTCGACGAGTTCCGTCGACGCCCGGCTCCCCGCAGCGTCGGCGCCATCGGCCTGGGCGTCGGCAGCATGGCCGCCTACGCCCAACCGGAGGAGGACTGGACCTTCTTCGAGATTGATCCCGCGGTCATCCGCGTCGCGCGGGACCCGGGGTGGTTCACTTTCCTGAAGGACACCGCCGCGGGGACGCTGCGTATCGTCGAGGGGGACGCCCGGCTGCAACTCGCCCACGAACCGGCCGGCGGCTTCGACCTGCTGGTACTCGACGCGTTCAGCTCGGATGCGATCCCCGTCCACCTGCTGACGAGGGAAGCCGTCGCCCTTTACCTCCGACAGTTGAAACCGGATGGCTGGCTGCTGGCGCACATCTCCAATCGATACCTGGACCTTGAACCGGTGCTCGCGGCTCTCGCCCAGGATGCCGGGCTGCTCTGCCGCTCGGCCCAGGACTTCGAAGGCGACCCGGGCACTGGGCGAGAAGCCTCGCACTGGGTGCTCCTGGCTCGGCGGGAAAGCGATCTGGGGCGCCTGGCGCGCGTGAGTGTGTGGGTGCCGTCGACCTCCGAGGGAGGGACCGCTGTCTGGACCGACCAGCGGGCCGCGGTCCTCGACGCCTTCGACTGGCGCTGAGTCGCTCACGGTCCGTTGCCGTCCGCGTGGGCGGGTTCCTGGAGGGGCTCCGTTGCATCGGACCCGCCTCTGACTGCACCCGACCAACAGAAAAAGGGGGCGGACCCTGGCGGATCCACCCCCTCGTTGTCGAAGCCGCCCTGCGGCGGCAAGTCGGATACCACCGTTCAGGTGGTCGATCAGTTGTCCCGCGCAGCGCGGGCTTCGTCGGCCGCATCGAACGCCGATGCCAGCGCGACGAGATCCTCGCCGGGCTTGAGGGCATCCAGGACCTTCTGCTCCTCCTTCAACTGCTCGGGCGTGTAGTTCGCCGCCTTGATCGAAAGGCCGATCCGGCGCTCGCCGCGATCGATCTTCACGACGCGGGCGTTGACGTCCTGGCCGACGGTCAGGACGTTCTTGATCTTCTCCACGCGGTCCTCGCTCACCTGGGAGATGTGGACGAGGCCGTCGATTTCGTTCTGCAGGCCGATGAACGCACCGAAGCTTGCGAGCTTCGTCACCTTGCCGGCCACCAGGTCGCCCACCTTGTAGTGGCGGTCGATGTGTTCCCACGGATCCTCACCGAGCTGCTTCACGCCAAGCGCGATCCGCTGGTTCGGCCGGTCCACCTCGAGAACGACGGCCTCGACTTCGTCACCCTTCTTGAGCACCTCGGAGGGGTGGTTGATCTTGCGGGTCCAGGAGATGTCGGAGACATGCACCATGCCGTCGATGCCTTCCTCGAGTTCCACGAATGCGCCGTAGCTGGTGAGGTTTCGGACCTTTCCCTTGACGTGCGTGCCCGGCAGGTACTTCTCGGCGGCACTGTCCCAGGGATTGGCTTCGAGCTGGCGGATGCCCAGGCTGATCTTCTGCTCCTCGCGGTTGATACCGAGCACGGAGGCCTCGATCTCCTGACCCTGCTTGAGAACGTCGGAGGGCTTCGCGATGCGCTTGGTCCAGGAGAGCTCGGTGACATGCACGAGCCCCTCGACACCGGGCTCGATCTCGACGAAGGCGCCGTAGGGGACCAGATTGACGACCTTGCCCTTGACCTTCTGGCCGACGGTGTACTTCGACTCGATGTTCTCCCAGGGATTCTGGAGCTTCTGCTTGAGACCCAGGCTGACGCGCTCCTTCTCCTTGTTGACATCGAGCACCACGACGTCGATTTCCTGCCCGACCTTGAGGATCTCGGACGGATGTCCGATGCGGCCCCAGGACATGTCCGTGATGTGCAGCAGGCCGTCCAGACCGTTGAGGTCGATGAAGGCGCCGAAGTCGGTGATGTTCTTGACCGTGCCCTTGCGGATGTCGCCGGGCGTCATCTCCTGCAGCAAACGGGCACGGCGCTCGGTGCGCTCAGCCTCGATCAATTCGCGGCGCGACAGGACGATGTTCTGCCGGTCCTGGTTGATCTTGACGATCTTGAAGTCATAGGTGTTGCCGACGTAGATCTGAAGGTTCTTGGGTGGGATGATATCCACCTGCGAGGCGGGGAGGAACGCCTCGACCCCGACATTGACGAGCAGGCCACCCTTGACGACGGCCTTCACCTTGCCGCTGATGGTGCCGCCCTCGGTGGACACGCTCAGGATCTTCTCCCAGTTCTGCTTGAACTCGGCGCGCTCCTTGGAAACGACGACCATGCCGTCCTTGTCCTCAAGCTTCTCGATGAAGATCGGGACCTCGTCACCCACCTTCACGGTCGAGATATCCTCGAACTCGGAGGCGGAGATGACCCCCTCACTCTTGTAACCGATATCAACGAGGACCTCGCGGGGACGGACCTCGATGATGATGCCTTTGACGATCTGGCCGGGCGCAAAGCGAAGGTCGCTGTTGCGCAGGGCCTCTTCCATGGTGAGCATGCGGACTGTGGCTTTCTACTGCGGAGCGGAGGCTTGCGGGTGGATTGAAGGACACCCGGCGAAGACTCCATTGCCCAAACGTAACGCCTGTTGCGGCGGCAACGGAGGTTGACGATCAGGTTGCTTGGTTGACTCTTGTTTCTCAGCCCCTCGTGGACATCCGCACACGCGGCGTCCGGGCAGGGGCGGAGGCTATCGGGGCGGACCCCCGTGGCAAGGGACAATTCGTTGGGGTCGCATCTAAATTGTTGACTATCTGCCGAACCCAGGCGGTTGCAGGCGGACGACGGAGCGGTTGGGGGAGGCCAAATGTCAAACATTTAGATGCGACCCCATGCGTTATTTGCGCTTGCGTCGCGCCAATCCCCGCGAAGTTTGGCAGGCATGCCGGTCGACGCTGATGCATTCCTTGAGTTGGTCGGGGTGGCCAGGAACTACCCGGGCACGGACGGAGGGCCGCCGCTGGCCATCCTGCACGACGTGAACCTGCGGTTGGCCCGGGGCGGGACGTTGTCGATCGTGGGCCCCTCCGGTTCGGGCAAGACCACTCTGCTGAACCTCCTGGGCACGCTGGATCGGCCGGACGCGGGCCGACTGGTGCTCGACGGCGAGGATCTGGCCGGCCTCGACGACGCGGCCCTGGCGCGCGTCCGCAACGCCTCGATCGGGTTCATTTTCCAATCCCACCATCTGCTGCCGCACCTGAATGTCCTGGAGAACGTGCTGGTACCCACGCTGGCGGGGGACGACACCGGCCTGCGTCGGGCGGCCCCCGAACGGGCGCGCCGGCTGCTGGGGAGGGTGGGAATGGTCCATCGGTTGGGGCATCGACCCGGGCAGTTGTCCGGGGGTGAGCGCCAGCGCGTGGCCGTGGTTCGGGCCCTGATCAACCAACCGAAACTGCTGCTGGCGGACGAACCCACGGGATCCCTGGACCAGCGTTCGGCGCGCGAACTGGGACGGTTGCTCCGCGAACTGAACCAAGAGGAGGGCGTCACCCTCGTCGTGGTGACGCACTCGCTCGAACTGGCCCGGGAAATGGGGCGGACGCTCGAGCTCGTCGACGGCACGCTGGTGGAGGTGCCGGCGTGACCCTCTGGCTCCTCATCCGGCGTTCACTGCGATTCCATGCTCGGTCCCACCTGGGCGTGATCCTGGGGGCTGCGGTGGGGAGCGCCGCCCTGATTGGCGCGCTGGTGGTGGGCGACTCCGTCCGGGGGAGCCTCCGGCAGCGGGCGGCGGAGCGCCTGGGGCCGACCCAGTTCGCGCTGCACAGCCCCGACCGCTTCTTCCTCGATGACCTGCCAACGCGACTAACGCAGAGCGAGGTCCGTGCCGGCACGGAGTTCGTGATGGGGTCGGAGCGCGGATCGGTTCCCTCGCAGGGCCGTCGGACCCTCCCTTCCGAGTGGACCACCGCCGCTTTGTCACTCCCGGGGACAGTGGCCCGCCAGGACGGCGCGGCGCGGGCCAACCGGATCACCGTGCTGGGAGTCACCGAGCAGTGGGCGGCCTTCGCGACCGGCGGGTGGGGCGCCGGGGGTCGCGAGCTCATGCACCCGTTTGTCGAGGACGCCGTA
>JBBQML010000407.1:0-5190 GCA_038328885.1 Verrucomicrobiota bacterium
CTCTTTCGCGGTGCCGAACGTGTTCACATACACGCTGACCGGGTCGGGGTACCCGATCGCGTACGCGAACTGCACCTCGCAATGGCTCGCCAATCCAGCCGCCACGATGTTCTTGGCCACGTAACGCCCCATGTAGGCAGCGCTGCGGTCGACCTTGGACGGATCCTTGCCGGAGAAGGCGCCGCCGCCATGCCGGCCCCACCCGCCGTAGGTGTCGACGATGATTTTGCGGCCCGTCAACCCGGTGTCCCCCTGGGGCCCGCCGACCACAAACCGGCCGGTGGGATTGATGAGGTAGAGGGTCTCCTTGGTCAGCAGTTCGGCCGGCAGCACCTTCTTGACGACCTGCTCGATGCAGAACTCCTCGATGGTCTTGTGGTCGACGCTCACCGCGTGCTGGGTGGAGATCACCACGTTCGTGATCCGTACGGGGTGGTCATCCACGTACTCGACGGAAACCTGCGACTTCGCATCGGGCCGCAGCCAGGGGGCCAGCTTGCCCGCCTTCCGGATCTTCGTGAGCTCCCGCCCGAGGCGGTGGGCGAACATGATCGGAGCCGGCATCAATTCCGCCGTCTCGTTGCAGGCGTACCCAAACATCAGGCCCTGGTCGCCAGCGCCCTGCTCCGCCTTCTTCTTGCCCTTCGCCGCCTTGGCATCGACGCCCTGTGAGATGTCCGGGGATTGTTGCGTGACGTAGACGTTCACGAACACCCGGTCCGCGTGGAACACGTCGTCGTCGTTGACGTAGCCGATCTCCCGGATCGCGTCGCGGGCGATCTTCACGAAGTCGAGCCTGCCCTTGGTGGTGATCTCTCCGCCAACCACCACGACGTTGCTCTTCGCGAAGGTCTCGCACGCCACCCGGCTGTGCTTGTCCTGCGTCAGGCACGCGTCCAGGACGGCATCGGAGATGGTGTCACAGACCTTGTCCGGGTGGCCTTCGCCGACCGACTCGGAGGAAAAGATGAAGCGTTTTCTCATTCGGTGATGGTCGAGGTTGACCCTCGCTCGCGAGAGTCATATTAACGTATCCGGATTTGATGATACGTGCCTCGAAGGCCGCGTCAAACGACTTTTTCACCGTTTTACAGCCCATGGGATCCACGCTGAAATGCCTCCGTGCGCTCGCCGACCCGACCCGCCTGCGCATCCTCGGGGTCCTCAACAAAGGGGAGTTGTCCGTCCACGAACTCCAGGAGATCACCACCCTGGTGCAGTCCCGCATCTCGACGCACCTGGCCTTGTTGCAGGAGGCGGGCCTGGTGCAGTCCCGGCGGGATGGCAAGCGGGCGATCTACCGGATCGCCTCCGCCGGACCGTCTCCTCTGGGGGAGGAATTGGGCGTAGCCCTGCGGGGGGCGGCGGAATTACCGGAGCACGAGGCCGACCTGATCAACCTTCGGCGGGTGCTGCGGGTGCGGGAGAACCGGGCGAAGCTGCTCTTCAACCAGGTGGCGGGCCGTTTCGACCGGAGCTACGGTCCGGGACGCTCCTGGGAGGCCTTCGGCCAGATGCTGCTCCGGCTGCTGCCGCCCATCGACGTTGCCGACCTGGGATCCGGTGAGGGGTTGCTGAGCGAACTGCTGGCCCTCCGCTGCCGCCGGGTGATCGCGGTGGACAACTCGGAGAAACTCATCCGCTTCGCCACCGCGAAGGCCCGCCGCGCCGGGCTCCGGAATCTCGAGTTTCGCCTGGGCGACCTGCAGGATCCGCCGATCGAGCCACAGACCGTGGATCTCGTCGTGCTGAGCCAGGCACTGCACCACGCCGAGGATCCGCAGCGGGCGATCCGCTCGGCCTACGGACTGCTCCGCCCCCGGGGTCAGATCATGATCCTCGACCTCCGCCAGCACGGTTTCGAGCAGGCGCGGGAGCTCTATGGTGACCGGTGGCTGGGGTTCGCGGAGAGCGACCTCACGCGCTGGCTGGAGGCCGCGGGCTTCCGGGACCTGGAGGTCGCGGTGGTGGCGAGTGAGGATCAGCCCCCGCACTTCGAGTCGTTGCTGGCGAGCGGCACAAGATCGGCGTGAGCTGGCGATTCCCACCGGGGCGGGTTCCGTTGGATCGCCGACCGCCTTGACCTACACGCGTCCCGTTCGCTGCCTCCGCGGTCTGCCCAGCGGGCCCATCCCTCTGCTCACGCCGTCGCGGTTGCACCGCCCTCGGGCGGGCTGAGCTCCGAGTCGGTGTCCGGGGAGAGCTGGGCGGTCACGTCGCGGCAGAGGCGAACGAAGGTCTCCTCGGCCAGATTGAGCGTGCGCGCCTTCCAGCGCACGATGCCCCACTGTCGCCGGAGCCTGCGCCGGCCGAGCGGCATGGCGACCAGGGTTCCCGCCTGGAGTTCCTCACGCGCGATCCACGGTGCCAGCACGCTGATCCCGAGGTTCAGTTTCACCAGTTCCTTGATCGCCTCCATGCTGCCCAATTCGATGAACGTGTTCAGCACCAGGCGATCACGCCGGAAGTAATCATCCACCAGCCGGAAGGTGTAGCTGCTCCGGTCGTAGAGGATGTAGTTCTGCTTCGGCACCTCGCGCCGGTCCACCTCGCCCGCCACAGCCCAGGCGTGGCGCGGGCTCATGAGGAACCGAAGTTCGTCCTCGAACACCGGGTCAAAGACGAGTTTCTCCTCCGGTTTCGGCTCCAGTGTCAGCGCCAGGTCCACACGCCCGGCGTGCAGCAGGGTAAGCATCTGCGCAGTGTCCGCTGGCACGATCGTGATCGCGAACTGGGCGAAGCTCTCCTTGAACTCCCTCAACACCGTAGGGAGGATGTACGTGCAGGCCGTGGAGCTCGCCGCGATCCGCAAACGACCGCGCCCCCACTTTCCCAACTGACCCAGCGACTCCCGCGCCAGGTTCATCTCGGCGAGGATGCGCTCGACATGCTGCAAAAGCTGCTCCCCGGCCATCGTGAGGTTCACCTTCTTGCCCACCCTGTCGAAAAGCCGACACCCAACCTCCTCCTCCAGCGCCCGCATGGAATGGCTGATGGCGGACTGTGACAGGAACAGCTCGCGCCCCGCGGCCGTGAAACTGGCCGTGGCGGCCAGGGTCGCGAACGCGCGCAACTGCCGGCTGTCGAGGGGAACCCTCTTCCATGAACTTGCCTCATCATTCATCACTGAAACATTCAAAGCATTCATTGGGCCAGTGCGGGCTGCTGGCACGATCGCACCTGAATCGGTGCCGCTGCCGCGAGGTGGCGGCGATTGTTCGGCACCTGGTGGCTCAGCCAGTTTCGCCGCTGGAGCATGGTCACCGGCGCGCCCGACTACGCCGGGGTCGTCGGGCAGGTCTTCCGACCCGACCGGATCATCCCCCTGAGCGCCGGCCCCCGGGCCACGCTGGGTCCCTCCATCGTCATCGACCTCCCGCGCCCGCGCGACCGGCGGGAACTCAACCACCACCCGCGCTTCAGGGAGATCCGGCGCGAGGCCATTCATTTCATGCTCGAGTCACGCGCCGCCACCCGGATCGCCGTCACCCCCGCCCTCTCCGTCGCTTGAAGGTCACTGACCTGCGTCAAGGCCGGACTTTTCGACCACCCGGTAGGTTCGAGCCGTCACCATGAAACCCTCCCTCAAACGTCACCCCTCCACTCGAACGTCGATGCCGCCAGCCCCGCTGCGATGCGCGGGCACGCGCCTCCTGCAGACCGCGGCAGCCGTCGCCACCCTCCTGGCCAACCCGGCCGTCCTGGCCCAGTACACGCCGCCTCCACCACCGGCTCCGTTCGCGGGTTTCCTTAATGAGGCGCTGCAGAAGGACGACCCCTCCATGAGCGCCTGGGATTTCGGCGGATCTGCGCGGATCCGCTACGAACTCAGGGACGGCAACGGCATCGCCGGGGTGCCCGGCTCCCTCGATTTTCGGGCGGACAACGCCGACACCCACAACGCCTACTTCATCGAGCGGTTCCGGTTCCGGGCGGCTTACGCCGACTCGTGGTGGGGCGCCTACGCCGAAGGAAGGAGCAGTCTGGGCCAGGGCGATGAGCGGTTCGCCTTCGCCGGCACGCCGCGATCGAAAGGGAACGGACCCGAGTCCGACACTCTCGACCTGCACCAGGCCTACCTGACGGTCGGCGACCACAAGGAATTCCCGCTCTCCCTCAAGGTCGGCCGCCAGGAGATCGGCTACGCCGACGAACGGTTCATCGGCGCGTTCGTCTGGAACAATATCGGGCGCGTCTTCGACGCCGCCAAACTCCGTTGGCAGAACGAGTGGTTTGCCGCCGACTTCTTCACCGCGCGCCCGGTGATCCCCGAAGACGGCCGGTTCAATGTCAGCAACGACTACGAATGGTTCTCCGGCGTCTACGCCACGTCCGCCAAGGTGCCGAAGCATTCCCTGGACGTGTTCGCCGTGGCGCGCAACGTCTCCGCCCAATCCCCGACGGCAGTGCCCCAACCCCAGATCCCGCTGCCTTCCGCCCGTGACATCTACACGGTCGGCGTCCGACTGAAGTCCAAGCCGGGCGAACTCGGGCCCTGGGACTACTTCGTCGATGCCGTCGGCCAGTTCGGCAACTTCGCGGACACGCGCGCCGGCGCCCCGAAGGGCCGACTCGAGCACTCCGCCTTCGCCTTCATCGCCAATGGGGGCTACACGTTCGCCGATTGTCCCGCCACGCCGCGTCTGGCGCTGGAGTACGCCGTGGGTTCGGGTGACTCCGACCCCAACGACGGCAGCCACGGGACCTTCGACAACCTCTACCCCACGAACCACAAGTTCTACGGGTACGCCGACTTCGCCTCCCTGCAGAACCTCCACGACCTCCACGCGATCCTCCAGGTGAAGCCCATCCCGCGCCTGAGTGTCGCCCTCGAAGGCCATGCCTTCTGGCTCATGGACACCGCGGACAGCTTCTACAACGTGGGCGGCGTCCCGCGCGGCGGCATCGCACCCACGCCCGGCACCGGCTACGGGATCAACCCCGGCTATGGGAACTTCGTCGGCACCGAACTGGATCTGGTCGCCGGCTATGCCTTGACCCGCTACGCCCAGATCGAGGCGGGGTACGCGCACTTCTTTCACGGGGACTACCTCGAGTCTTCGCTCAGCGCCCCGGCCTTCGGATCGCGCGACGCCGACTACTTCTACCTGCAGGTCAACGTGAACTTCTAGCATGGAAGCCCCGGTCGGTGAACTGCTGGCGGAACAGGGGTTCATGGCCGGCCACGGA
>JBBQML010000408.1:0-5187 GCA_038328885.1 Verrucomicrobiota bacterium
ACCCCCAACCCTCGAAGGCCAGTTGCAACAGCAACCCCAGCGCCTCCGTCATGAGACCCTGTCCCCAGGAATCCCGGCCCAGGGCGTATCCGAGCTCCGCCCGGCGGTGGGGAAGCTCCAGATGGTGGAGCGTGCAGGTGCCGATCACCCGGTCGTCAGCCCGCCGGACAACGCCCCACTGGAAGAGCTCCCGCCGGGTGAAGAGCCGGCGGACCTCGGCCAGCAGACTCTCCGCTTCGGACTGCTCGCGGAACACCCCCCGACTCCAGTACCGCATGACGTCGGGGTCCGCGAACACGCCAAACAGGTCCGGCACATCCCGAGGCTCCAGCCAGCGGAGGCTGACCCGCTCCCCGACGAGCGTGGGCAGGTGATCCTGCGCCGCCCCCGTGAGGCCGCCTGATTGAGAGGGCCGGTCCATCGCTGCGATGCTATGTCGAGCCCGCCGTTGGTGACGAGCCCGCGCCATCGGCACGGAGGGGAGCCCTCCGGGAGTCCGCTTGCGGAATCCAAAGTGAGATCCGCTGCATCGGCCCCGGAGGCCGGGCCGCCGGTCAGACCAGGGCCACGTCGCCGCAAAGGTGCACGGAGAGGCCGAGTTCCGCGAGGGCGGCCGCCTTGATCCGGCAGGCCCGTTGCGCCTGCTTCGCGTTCGGGGCGTAGACAACCTGGATGTGATTGCTCTTGTGCCGAGCCATCATCTGATCGCGCGAAACCCCCTTCACCACCGCGTGCATGATCGGCCATTGCGGCGTGGTCTCCTGCCAGCGGCGTTCCGTTTCGGCGGTCGGAAGCGCCACCACCTCGGCGACACCCAGGTCGGCGTGCAACCGCCCGTCCATCACGAACACGCGGCTCCAGACGACCCACCCCGGCTTGCTGATGCCCTTGAGCGTCCCGCCACCCAACCGGAAGTACATGGGGGGTTGGCGCTCGCTGGAAGCGCCCTTCCAGCCGCCGACGAAATGCGCCGGCGGAGCCGCCCCCGAGATGAGGAACACCCAGACGTACTCATCGAGGCCCTCGCCCTGGTACTGCCGTCCCCAGCGCAGGTCGTGCAGCGTATTCTCGGGGGCGAACCCCAACGCCCGCCACAAGCCATACGTCACGAGGCCGTCCAAACCCGCGCATTCATCGACTTCGTTGAAGTGCGGCAGCGCTTCCCCGGGGTAGAGTACCCTGCCGTCGGTGGCCGTGGCCGGAGGGCGATCGACGTTGTTCAGCGTGCCCTCGACGAGGTCCGAGGCCGGGGCGAGGTCCTTCAAGCCCTGCTGGTACTGGATGCCGATGGTGTCGCACCCGAAATCATCGGCGATCCGCAGCGCGGCGACGTACATCCGGCACTGCTGCAGGGTCTGGGCCTGGGTCAGTTCGGTGGCCTCCTCCGTGCCCCAATGGAACTTCAGCCCCTTCTTCAGGTACCAGTCGAGCACCGCCTGGGCCTCGGATTCCGTCACTGTTTGCATCGCGGCGAAGAGCGAGGACTGGCTGAGCCGCTCCTTGAATACCCCGGTGGGATGGAGCAGTTCGTCGGGGATGATGGCGTTGAACATGCCCATGCAGCCCTCGTCGAACACCCCCATGATCGCCTTCCGCTGCCGGAAGGCCCGGGCCCAGTCGCGCCCAAACACCTCCTCGGAGGCGGGCAGCTTCAGCCGCTCCAGGTCGCGCACATGGCTGGTATCATGGGTGACCCGTCCGGTGGTCAGCCACTGCCGCAGCCCTTCCTTGAAGAAGCGGTCCGTGAACTTCTCGCTCCATAGCGTGCTGTAGGCGATGCCCGCCTTGGTCATCGAACCGTTGAGGTTGAGCATCCCCACCAATCCCGGCCAGGTGCCCGACCAGTTGGCGACGGTGAGGATCGGTCCGCGATGGGTGGTGAGGCCGGCCAGGAGGTGATGGCTGTACTGCCAGACGCACTCCGCCACCACGAGCGGCGCGTCGGTGGGGATCGACCGGAACACCTCCATGCCCATCTTCTGGGAGTCGATGAAGCCGTGACCCTTGGCGGCATCCAGCGCGTGCCCGCGCACCACGTTCCAACCCTCGGCGGCGAGGGCCTTGGTGAGCGTGGCCTCCATCCTGGCCTGCTCGGGCCAGCACTTCTGGTTGGCGGAGAGCCGAAGGTCGCCACTGGCGATCAGGCAAACGGTCGTCTCGGGGAGCGAAGGCACGGTCGGCATGGCGAAATTCGACGGCAGGGAACGGGGGAAAGCAACCGTTCTGAGGCTGGGTGCTGGTGCTCGCCCCTCCGTCACCGATAGGCTGATCGCATGGGAATCGTCCTTTCCCGGTCCGCGGTCTTCGGACCGCTACCCGCGACACTGCCAGGCCTCACGCTGGGCCTGCTGCTGCTCGGCTGTGCCGCGGCACCGCGTCCGGAGGCTGGGGCCGCCGAGTCCGCCTGGCCGCAGCACGTTCTCCAGGCGGATCGTTGGTGGACTCTGAACCTCCCCGAGGGCCGGCGGCTGGACGCCTCGGGCTTGCTGCAGTTCCCGGACGGAGAGCTCTGGACGGTCAATGACCAATCGGCGCGTCTCTACCGCCTCCAGCTTCGCGACGACACCAACGCCGTGGACTTGGTCCGGGTGCCGGGCTGGCTCACCGCAGAACAGACCCGGACACTCGGCCAGGGGAGCGGTGTCCGGCTGGATTGCGAGGGAATTGCCCGCGACGACCAGGGCCGGATCTACGTGGCCGAAGAGGCCCGTCGCCAGATCCTGCGCTGGGATCGGGCGAGCGGGAAGATCGAGAGACTCCCGATCGACTGGGCCCCGGTGCGGTCGTTCTTCCATCCGACCGACAGCAACGCCTCATTCGAGGGGGTGGCGTTCGGTGGCGGTCGCTTGTACGTGGCGAACGAGCGACAAACCGGCCGCATCGTGGTCGTCGACCCGGAGTCGTGGAAGGTCGTCGACCACTTTGCGGTCCGACCTGCCGGCAGCACCTCGGACGACACCCATTACACCGACCTCTGCTGGGCGGAGGACTCGCTCTGGGTCCTGCTGCGGGACGAACGCAAGGTCCTGCGGGTGGATCCCGGAACCAAGCGGGTGCTGGCGGAGTTCAACTACGCTGAGCTCGAGCTGGCTCCGCAGACGGCCTACAGCCTCCTTTACGCCCCCGGGTTCATGGAAGGGCTGGCGGTGGACAGCGAGCACATCTGGTTGCTGACCGACAACAATGGCGTCGGCCGGAGGGCTGCCTGGGGGGATTCCCGGCCAACCCTGTTCCGCTGCCGGCGGCCGGACCGGGCGGATTCCGCCCCCCACAGGTGACTTCCCGACGGGCAGACGGCCGGGGTAGGCTCGAACCTTCGATGAGCAAGACCGCCCTGTTATTCGCCGGCCAAGGCGCCCAATCCGTGGGGATGGGCAAGGACCTGGTGGAAAGATTTCCCACGGCCCGTGCCCTGTTCGACTCGGCCAACCAGGCGCTCGGCTACGACCTCGCTCGTATTTGTTTCGAGGGCCCCGAAGCCGAGTTGACCAGGACCGAGAACGCCCAACCCGGGATCTACCTGGTGAGTTGGGTGGCCTTCCAGTTGCTTCGCGAACAGGTGCCGGGCTTGCAGTTCGAGGCGACGGCGGGGCTTTCCCTCGGCGAGTTCACCGCCCTGGCGGCAGCGGGTGCGCTGAGCTTCGAAGACGGCCTCCGGATCACCCGCCTGCGTGGCCGGTTCATGCAGGAGGCGTGCGAGGTCACCCGCGGTTCCATGGCGGCGATCATCAACCTGGACGAGGGCCCCACGCGCGAGGTGTGCGCGGAGGCGGGTGTGGAATTGGCCAACCTCAATTGCCCCGGTCAGTTGGTGATCTCGGGGGAGGCGGCCGCGATCGCCCAGGCCTGCGAGCTCGCCAGGGCCCGCGGAGCGAAGCGCGCGCTGCCCTTGGTGGTCGCGGGGGCATACCACTCGCGGCTGATGGCCAGCGCCCAGCCGAAGCTCGCGGCCGAGCTCGCCGCGATCACCCTGAAGGCGCCCGCCGTCCCGGTGATCGCAAACGTCGATGCCCGTCCGCACGGCGATCCCGCCGCCATCCGCGAACGTCTGGTCCAGCAGGTCTGTGCCCCGGTGCGTTGGGAGGAATCGATCCGCGGGTTGTTGGCCCAGGGCTGCACGCGGTTCATCGAGCTGGGGCCGGGCCGGGCCCTCGCCGGCTTCATGAAGCGCATCGCGCCGGAGGCGCTGACGCTGAGCGTCGGCGATGTGCCCACGCTGCAGGCGGCGGTGGCCATGCTGCAGGCCGGCTAGTTCGGCCCCGACCATGAATCTCGTGGTAACCTGTGGACCGGCCTGGGAGCCCTTGGACGGGATGCGTCGCCTGACCAATGCCTCGACGGGTCGGCTGGGCGCCATTCTGGGCGAGTCCCTCACGGCGGCAGGCCATCGCGTGTGGGTCTTCCGCGGTGACGGCGCCACCGCACCGCCGCCGGCAGGGGTGGCGCGGTTGAGTTCCTTCGGTACCAATGACGACCTCGCCCGACAACTCCAGGAACTTGGCCGGAGCGGGGAGAGGGTGGACGCCGTGCTGCACGTCGCCGCGCTCTGCGATTTCCGGGTGGCGGGCGTCCGCGATCGCAACGGTCAGGTGATCCAGGCGTCCAAGATTCCGTCGCGCACCGGGAACGTGACGCTGGAGCTGGAACCGGCCGCCAAGCTCCTGCCCCGGTTGCGCACCTGGTTTCCGGGGGCACGGGTGGTCGGGTGGAAGTTCGAACTGAACGGGGGCCGCGCGGATGCCCTGGCCGCCGCCTGGCGGCAGTTGAGCGAGGCGTCGACGGACGCCTGTGTGCTCAACGGAGCTGCCTGGGGCGAGGGCTTCGGGCTCTGCGTTCCGGTGGATCGGGTGATTCCTTGCGTCGACGCGGTCACGTTGGCCGGCATGCTCGAAGGCTGGCTGCAGGAAATCGCCAAGGGCCGTGGGTTTGGGTCGCAAAGCGACCTTCGACGGTAGCCAGGTGTCTTCAGCGTCAGGAATCGCAGCACCACTCGAGATGACCGTCGCCGAGTCACGGCGGAAGTCTGGCGTCGTTCTGCGACCCCCGAAAGCCATCGGAAGAGCGGCAGGCTCCAACCGTCATTCCTCAGACGGCGCGGTTCCCTACGGCCGGCCGGCCTGGAGCCTGGTCAACGCCTCGAGGAAGGTGTCCATCATCTTGGGAATGGCATTGGTCTCCAGCGGGCTC